>JAIRLQ010000139.1 GCA_031259345.1 Treponema sp. | reverse complement strand
AATATACCTCCGTATTCAGGTATGGAGAAAATAACTATCCGGTCTGGATTATCCGGAACGGGTTAAACGACAATAAGCAGAACACGTCTACGACTTTCGAGAGTGTTTCTGGGAATCAGAACGGAGCGGTACCCTACGAGGTATTTGCGGTAGATCCTGATGATGACACTACCTGGCCTGAGGGCGTAACTAAGCCCGACCCTGGCGACAGTCTTGACCCGTATATATTGGCGACATTATCGGACGGAACGTATGGAGGCCCCCAGACAAAAGACAAAATCTCTGGAGGCACTATAAGTTTCAAGGCTGACCAGGATGTAAGTGGGGCGGACCTGTATTACGTGGTAACGCAAACTAAACCGACGGATTATGCTCAATATGAAAAATAGGGTGTTGGGGGGAATGAGGTCCAAATCGTTTTTGACACGGGGGACTCGGAAAACGGCTTTTCGTATAGCAATATTTTTATACCGGGGTTCGATGGTACGAAGGACCATAGCAAGATGTTTTTGAAGCTGGTAAAAGATGGAAAAGTCAGCAACACCTTAGAAATCAATGCAGGACCTGCTACGATAACTATTGATCCGGACCTTGGTGGCGAGGTGATGACTGTCCCCAACAATTAATCCGGGCGCTGAGGGGGGATATCTCTCCCCTGAACATGCGGTCTTGCCCTGGGATCATGTTCCCTGTCCTGACCGGCAGGATGCCTCGGCGTCCTGCCGACCGGCTTGACAAAGAGCGGAAGGGGGGGGAACAATGGGCCATGAAAATCAAAGAGATGGAATTGTTCAAGGTTCCGCCGCGCTGGCTTTTTCTAAAAGTTACCACCGACGATGGAATTTCGGGCTGGGGTGAACCGGTAGTGGAAGGCAGGGCTGACACGGTACGGGCCTGCGTCGAGGAACTGCGGGATTACGTAATTGGACGGGACCCCATGCGTATCGAGGACCTTTGGCAGGTGCTGTACCGCTGTGGTTTTTACCGGGGCGGCCCGGTGCTTAGTTCCGCGATCTCCGGCATTGAACAGGCGCTCTGGGATATCAAAGGCAAGGTTTACAATGCCCCGGTCTACGACCTTTTGGGCGGGGCCTGCAAACACCGGATAAAGGTCTACTCCTGGGTTGGTGGGGATCGTCCTTCCGATGCGGCCAGGGCGGCCAAAGAGAAGATGGACAGCGGTTTTGGGGCCGTCAAGATGAACGCCACGGAGGAACTCAACTACATCGACGATTACGGCAAGGTTGAAGAAGTGCTGGACCGGGTTGCCGCCATTCGGGAAGCCTGTGGCGAGAACTTCGGTATTGCGGTGGATTTTCATGGCCGGGTCCACAAGCCCATGGGAAAAGTTCTGGCAAAAGAGCTTGATCCTTTTCACCTTATGTTCATCGAGGAGCCGGTTCTTTCGGAAAACTACGAGGCATTCAAGGAAATCGCCTCCTATACTTCCGCCCCCATCGCCACCGGGGAGCGGCTCTACACCAGATGGGATTTCAAGAAGATATTTGAACAGGGCGTTGTGAACATTATCCAGCCGGACCTGTCTCATGCCGGGGGTATTCTGGAGTGCCGCAAGATTTCCGCTATGGCGGAAGCCTACGATGTGGCGGTGGCTCCCCACTGTCCCCTGGGTCCCATTGCCCTGGCCGCCTGCCTGCAGATGGACGCCTGTACCCCCAACGCGGTGATCCAGGAACAAAGCCTGGGTATCCACTACAATCAGGGGAATGACCTTCTGGATTACCTTAAAGACCCGGGTGTGTTTCAGTATTCGGAAGGGTACCTTGCCCTTCCCGCCGGGTCGGGTTTGGGAATAGAGATAAACGAGGACCTGATACGGGAGCGGGCAAAGACAGGACACCACTGGAAAAACGATGTCTGGCACTATGCCGATGGAACCCCCGCTGAATGGTAAAAGATTCGTATGGAAAACAGTAGAATTGTTGCCGGTATCGACATCGGCGGAACCAAGACCGCGGTCTCTGTGGGCGGGGAAGGGGGGGGCATCCTTGAAAAAAAGGTTTTCCCCACGGCCAGGGACCTTAAGACCGCCCTTGAGAATATCTTCAGGGAAACTGAAGCCCTTATCAACACATACCGTAACGGTGCTGCGGGCCTGACGGCCCAGGGTGTTTCGGCCCTGGGAATTTCCTGCGGCGGGCCTTTGGACAGCGAAAGGGGGATTGTGCAATCCCCGCCTAACCTTCCCGGCTGGGATGACGTACCCATCGTAGAAATGCTGGAGCAGAGATTCTCCCTGCCCGCCTTTATCGAAAACGATGCGAACGCCTGCGCCCTGGCGGAATGGTACTACGGCGCCGGGAAGGGCTGCAAACACATGATTTTTCTTACTTTTGGCACCGGTTTGGGCGCGGGACTAATTCTGGATGGGAAACTGTACCGGGGGGCCAGCGGCCTTGCCGGGGAGGCGGGCCATATACGCATGAGCGAGGATGGCCCGCCGGGTTACGGAAAGCGGGGTTCCCTTGAAGGCTGGTGTTCCGGCGCCGGGTTAAGCGCCGCCTACCATGACGCCTACGGGGAAAAAATTCCGGGGGGCGAGGTGTGTATCCGGGCAGAACGGGGTGATACAAAAGCCCTTGCGATTATCGAAAAAAGCGCCTTTATGCTGGGCCGCGCCCTTGCCCTGTTTATCGATCTGATCAACCCGGAGCGGATCGTTATCGGGAGCATATTCAGCCGCAGCGAAGCCCTGTTCCGCGCCGGAATTGAAAAGCTTATCCGGGACGAGGCCCTTCCGCTTACCGCCGGTGTCTGTACCATCCACCCGGCGCAGCTTGGGGAGGCCCTGGGCGACACGGCTGCGATCTGCGTGGCGGTAAACGGGCTTAACAATGCCCCGCCGCTTACACGCAGCGGACTTCTTGCATAAAAAGACGATGCAAGACGACAGCAACCATAACGCTAAATAGTGTCTGTCCACAAAGTCGGTTACTTTGCGGACAGACACGATGTCTTTCCGTATCGAAAGGAACCGTTCCAGAGTCCTCCGGTTTTCGGACTGCGGGAAGCTCAACTGGCGCCGTTTGTGGTATCAGACACTTTGCACCAACCGGGAGTCGGTTTACTACTCCGTCGCAGACTATGTTTGCGCGATTCGGTCCGGTTCTAAAGAACGCAACACGTACAAAAATCGTGTTTACTATTGACTTATGCGAAATTTGACCAAAATAAGTTAAAAATATTAACATAAATTGAATAATCAAATATATTATGAATAGTGGATTAAAATAATCCTCAATAAATTTTTGAATAAAGGGGAACACTATGACAAAGAAGTCCTTCAAGGAAGAATTAGAAAAATTACTTGACTCAACTGTTGATAAAATGGACAAATCAAAACTCATAAATTTTGCAAAAAATTGCATTTATGAATTTGAATCAGCTATACCATTTGATATAGGGAATAAAGGTCTTTCATGGACAGATGAGGAATTAAAAATAGTCCTTTCTCTCCCGCCTACAAAAGAAAATATATTACAATTGGCTAAATGTTTTAAAAGAAATATTGGAAGCATTGAACAAATATTTAGATGGGCTGTTACACCTAAAGATGTGATTAAAAGTAAAGGTAGAGATAATGATGCATTTATATTGCAAATAAAGAAAATATATAAGGAACTAGGCTGGAGGGCATAAAAGACCAAACTGCACATAACGAGGCTGTCGAAAAAGTATCTCAAAGGGGTCTAAGACGCTATATAGAGTTTCTCCAATGCTTCTGATGCGCCATAGACAGCGGCTTTCTGTCTATTGACGGACTTATTCGACAGCCTCAACAGGACTGTTAACGCTTGGTAGCTGCTTTCGCAGCAATTGTAAAAGCCGGTAGGCGGATCGGGGTTCCGTTCCACCAGGTCGGCTGCGCTTTCCACGCTCCACTCTACCCGCATTTTGCCAGCCCTGCGTTTGTTGCGCAAAGCCCTATCCGGGCCGCGAAACTTGCCGCATCGCGGCATCCATACAGCCGAAACGTTAGGCACCATACGATTGAATCATTTTAGTTAAAATATTGAACAATCTATTGACCAATAATGGAAAATAATATATACTGAAAATATTGGAGGATTATGTGGTAAATTTGATACAGGATCTAAAGCCAATCTCATATGTCAAAGCACATATTACTGAGGTTGTGGATTATGTTGGGGATTCAAGGTCTCCTGTTATAATCACACAAAATGGAGAGGCAAAAGCCGTTTTAGTGGATATTGAAAGCTATGAAAAAACAATTCATGCCATTAATTTATTA
>JAIRLQ010000095.1 GCA_031259345.1 Treponema sp. | reverse complement strand
TTCCACGGTACGCAGGAATTCGTCTTCGCAGAGAAGCCGCATTTCGTCGCTGGTGTTTATTTCGTGCCAGGGGAGCTGGTCGATATAGACCATCGGGCGGACCGGCTTGAGGTCGTTATTGCTTATCCAAAGCTGTTTTGTTTCGTCCTGCCTGGGCAGGCGGGCAATTTCCGCGAGTTCCGTTCCCAGCTTCTTTAGAAGTTCATGATCTTTTTGCATACGGTTTCTCCTCTTGTTATCCTAACCGAACAGAATCGCCTGTAACTACCTGGTTTGGGAGCCGAGACCCTGCCCCAAAAGCCGTTTCAAAGCCCTGAAGGATATTTGGTTGAACGAAAGGGTACTACACCCGTTCGAAAAACCTGTACTCTCTTGGCGTATAGTTTATCGAATAGTTACAATTAGTTCAATATTATCCGTTCCATGCCTTGAACATGGCTTCGGCGTTCTCGAAAGGGACATCGGCCAGAACCGTACCCAGGCCAATGAAACCTCCCCCTCCAACGGCAAAATTGTCCTTCAACAGCCGCGCTTCTTTCCGAACCTCCTCGGGGGTTCCCGAAGGCATTGTATACTGCCGGTTCATTTCACCCCAGACGGTTACTTTCCCGGCCAGCTTCGCCCTGACCTTTTCTATGCCTATGCACCAAACCTGTGTATTTATCGCGTCAATGCCGAAGCCTAAAATATCGTCGTAGAGATCGTATATCCAGCCGTCACTGTGGAAAAATATCTTCTTCCCCGCGTTCTTTATTTTTGTGCATAGTTCCTGATAATACGGTTTGAAGTATTCCCTGAAATCCGCCGGAGAGATCAGGGTAGATATCTGCGATCCCCAGTCATCCCCAAAGGCAACCCCGTCGATATCGCACTCCAGCCACTTGTCCAAATAGACACGGTAAAAATCCATAACAATAGCGATCAGTTTTTCTACGTTTCCTTCTTTCGACGCAACATCGATGAACAGTTCCTGTGTTCCCCGGAGAAACTGCATCCTTTCAAAAAGGCTTATCCAGCCGCCCAGAATAAACTGTCCCCGCTTTCGTGCTGAGGAAATATCATTATCGATTTTCAGTTTTGCATCTTCCCACCATTTTAAAAACTGTTCGACCGGCGCCCGGTATTTGTCCAAACGTTCATCGTCGGCCAGAATATGATCCTTTACTTCTCCGATGATACCCGGCTGGACATTGATCCAGGGACAGCCCCAAAGATCGGTATAGGTCCCCCTCTGGTAGTATTCGGGGGTAAATCCGTGATCCGAAGGACCCGCAATCTGAATGACATCCACCGGGTACTGTTCAACCAGCCGGTCGAGCCTTTCGCCGTATTTTGAAAAAGCGCCCGGCAGAATCCACGCATCGTAGGGAATACGGTCGGGATTTTTGAATTCCAGCGTACGCAAGACCCTTTCTTTGCCTGTCATGTTTTTCTCCCCTTTTATAACACCATTCCGGCTGGTTCGCTTGACACGCGGCCGGCCGGAATGTGTTTCAAAAATATCCGGAAAACTCCGGTTAGAGGTTTCTACTTGTTTTTCACCATGTTATTCCAGGAACTTCCGGGCGTTTGCGGCGCTTGCGGTTTCCAGGGGAGAATAGACGGTCTTGACCGGGGTTTTACCTTCCAGAAGGGGCAGAATCAATTCGGTAACCGCCGCTTCTCCATGACCAAAGGGCATAAACGCCGCGGTCGCCTTGTAGGGGCTTTTAGGATCCAGCAAAGCCTGGAAGGCGGCCTCGCCGATACCACCCTGACCGAAACTGGCGATTTTGTCGGAGAGTCCCCGGGCTTCAATGGCGGACGCGGCGCCAAGGGCAATATCATCATTGATGCTGAATACGATGTTTACATCCGGGTTGGCGGTGATAATATCGGCCATAAGGTTAGCGCCTTTTTCACGGAGACCTTCGGCGTCCTGAACGGGCAGGTATTCGGCATCGGGAACCTTTTTCGAGAAAGCCGCTTTAAAACCGTTGATACGCTGATCAACCTGGGCGGCAACGGCGGCGTGGGTCAGAATCGCCACCTTTGCCTTTTGTCCCGAAAAATGATCCAGGAAGTACTGTCCCGCAAAATCCCCGACAATTTCTCCGGCTTTTACCTCATCGTGGGTAAGAAAGTAGCTGCCCTCTATGTAGACATCGGAAGTAACAACCGGTACCTTTAGGGCATTGGCGCGTTCCATAATGGCCGGACCGATACGCGGGTCCGGGGAACTTACCATAAGAACCTTTGCGCCCCGGCTTAAAAGACTCAGGGCGTTTTCCAGACAGATTTGACCGTCATTATTACTGTCGGCTATTTCCAGTCTGAACTTGTTGCCATTGGCGGCGTTGGCCGCCTGCATACCCTTGATCTGGTTGCCCCAATACTCGTCTACCATCCGCATAACCGCGTAGCCGACCAGGGGCTGCTCGCTCTGCTGTTTTCCGCCGGCAAAGAGATCAGTCGCAATCCCCGCTGCCATAAGCAGCGCCAATACTAAAGCAATTGTCTTTTTCATCTTTTCCTCCATAAGAAAAAAATATTTTATTTCAGGGTTTTGAAATCTCTGATGTCGCAAGTAACCAGGATAACATCCTGAATAATTGCAGACTTCAATCCCCAAAATCCTCTCCCTTGTCGCCGTTCGCGGAACATTCGATTTTCTGACAGTCCCGGCTTATCTTGCCGCGGCAAAAATAATCTTTTCTTCGCTGGCCTCGCTGTTGGTAAATTCGGCGGATATTTCGCCTTCCCGCA
>JAIRLQ010000078.1 GCA_031259345.1 Treponema sp. | reverse complement strand
CATGAAAGTATCCATGCCGCGCAGATACCAGGAAATTTCAAATATGGTCATTTGCATAAAGGCAATGGCAATTAAATCAGCTTTTTTTAATTCCGCGACTCTGGCCTCCATGTTTTTCCAGCGGTAAGGTTCATTAAAATCCGGAAAAGGGTACGCAAGAATTTCACCGGCATCTTCAAAATCCGCCATAGGATGAAGCATTTCCTCAAAATGGGCTACCGTACCGGGAATGCTGTAAATGCCCCATTCAGGATTCCAGCTTAGCGGCTGCGCGTTTGGCGGAAGGTTTTGGTAATACCGGGTGTAATTATTTTTCGCAATCGTAGGTTCCAGTTCAACATAACGGTAGGGAAAATTAAAATAGGCGTGATAATCACCGGAACCGGTTTTCTTTCTCAGGTTTTCCACATGGGCCGGACAAAGGGTCATGTCAAAAGGAACCCTCTCCGGAGAATCACGCCTGAGGGCCCGAATTACATTTTCACGATTAGTCATAATTTTCTCCTGCGTTCGGACTATATTCATTATGTGTATGGACACATTAACCTAATAGAAGCTTTATTGTCAAGAAAAACATCCTGAAAATCTGCGGTATCTTATTTTCCCGATATTCCCCGGGAATTTTTTGACGCGATCTGCAAAATAATAGCAAAAATAAGTACAATACCGGTAGCAATATCCCGCCATGCCTGCGAGACGCCGATCATGATAAGACCATTGGAGAGCAGGCCTGTTACCAGCACTCCCATAAAAGCGCCCCAGATGTTGCCTTCGCCGCCGGAAAGGATGGTTCCCCCCAGCACGGCGGCGGCGATTGTTTCCAGCGCGTAAGACGAGCCGATATTCGGATTGGCCGTGGCGATACGGGAAGCCAGCACGATACCACCGAAACCGGCGAGAACCGAGGAAAAAATGTAGGTAAAAAAAATGGTCTTATCCACATTGATGCCCGAAATCCGCGCGGCCTCCTTGTTGCCCCCTGTGGCGTATATTCTTCGTCCCAGAACGGTATATTTCATGATAAAACCAAAGGCCGTGTAGAGTAGCACGAGGATGAGGATCGGCAGGGGAAACTTGACGCTTCCCAGGGTCGTGGCGCCCAGGAAGCTGTATGCGGGAGTATTTACCGAAATCGGGTTTTTGGAAATCAGAATCACCACGCCCCCCAGAATAAAGTTCATGGCCATGGTAGCTATAAAGGGATTGATCTTAACCTTCGAGATTAACAATCCGTTGATAACGCCAACCAGCAGGGAAACGCCCAGAGCGATGGCAAGGGCAGGCCCGTAAGGTAAATTGCCGAACGCCGGAGACGCGAAATAGGCGCTGACAATGCCGGCCAGGGCCGCGGTACCGCCCACAGACAGATCAAAGCCACCGGTTAGAATACACATGGTCTGCCCGATGGCTACAATGCCGAGGTTGGCGATGCCCCTGCCCACGGAAAGCAGATTGTTGAGCTTGAGGAAATACGGCGTAAGTCGTGAGAAAGCTATCACTTCCATGATAAGTATGATAAGAAGCATAAACCGGTTTAATGTTTTATGATTCAATAATGAAGAAATTACTTTCTTGCCGGGTTCTTTGGCTTCCATAAAAATTACCTTCCTCCAATCGCGTCAGGATCGAATCGCGTATTCCAGAATTTGTTCCTCCCCCAGGGCGAAAACATCCGTAAATTCCTTGACAATTTCCCCGTCCTTAAAAACAAGCAGACGGTCAGACATGGTTTGAATTTCAGGCAGTTCTGATGAGATCATGATTATGGAATTTCCCTTTCGGGAAAGCTCATCCATCAGCCGGTATATTTCGCTCTTTGCGCCAACATCAATGCCTCTGGTAGGTTCGTCAAAAATAAAGATGCTGCTGTCAGCGCCGATCCATTTTGCGATAACAATTTTTTGCTGATTTCCTCCGGAAAGGTTTTCGGTCTTGGTTTCCAGAGACGGCGTTTTTATGTTTAATAAGTCAATAAAACGCTGAACTTCCGCGTGTTCCTTCCGGAAATTGAGAATACCGGCGCGCAGGAATTTCCTGAAAAAAGGAAGAGTTACATTTTCGGCAACCCCCGCGACCAGGGAAAGTCCCTCGCTCCGGCGGTCTTCGGTAACAAAGCCCATTCCCAGTTTCACCGCGTCTTCGGGAGATTTGATGTTTACCTGCTGCCCCCGGATATACACTTCGCCGTCTTCCTTTGCTTCTATGCCGAACAAGGCCCGCGCCATTTCGGTACGCCCGGAGCCGACAATGCCGAACATACCGAGTATCTCGCCCTTGTTTAATGTAAACGAAAGGTTTTTTACCTTGTTTTTCCATTTAAGATTTTTTACTTCCAGTACGGCTTCTCCGGTCTCTTTTTGTTCTGTGCGTTCGTAGAGTTTTATATCCCGCCCCACCATCATGGTAATAATGTCCCGAGGCGTTACCGCACCGGTATCTCTTGTTCCAACGTATTTGCCGTCTTTGAAAACAGAAACCCTGTCGCAGATCCTGAAAATTTCCGCCAGCCTGTGGCTCACATAGATAATGGATACACCCTCGACGGTAAGCTGTTTGACCAGGGCGAACATTGATTCCGTCTCTTCTTCGGAAAGGGAACTGGTGGGCTCGTCAAAGGCAATAATTTTGACATCCATGGAAATTGCCTTCATGATTTCAACCAGTTGTTTCTGGCCCATGTTCAAATTTTTGACCGTTTCGTCGGGCCGGAAAGAAAGGGCCGTCCTGCCGAGTCGTTTCTGTAGCTCTCCTGTCTTTTTGTACATTTCTTTCCAACTGACTATTCCTCGTTTAAGCGGATAATTGGTCATGAGGATATTTTCCGCTACCGTTAACGTTTCGGCCAGTTGTATCTCCTGGGGGATAAGGGCGATTCCCGCCCCGCGGCATTCCTGGGCGCTTTTATAGTGTATGTTTTTGCCGTTAAAGGAAATATTCCCCGAATCCTTCTGATAGATACCGGTGATGATTTTGATTAAGGTTGATTTTCCCGCCCCGTTCTCGCCGCAGAGGGCGTGGATCTCACCCCGGCATAGTTCAAACTGAACGTTGTCCAGAGCCTGCACGCCGGGGAAAGCCTTTGAAATAGAATCGCACTTCAAAATAACAGACATGGTTTTCCCCGGGAGTTTCCTTCGTGTTACTTTACCAGTTCTTTCCAGTTGGAAAGGGTCGCCACCTTTCCGTTGATAAAGGTTGTTTCGGGCATGGGTTTTTTGTTAACGATATAATCATACAGTATTTTAACCGCTGCGTATCCCTCGCCGCCCGGATCCATGGCGACGGTCATAAAGCTATTGTTGCCTTTGGTAAATTCTTCCCTGGCCAGGGCATATCCGCCGATGCCGCATACGAGATAACGATCCCTGCTGATACCGGCTTCTTCAAAAACCTTAACCGCCGCTGCGGCGCCTTCGTCGTTGCCGAATCCGGCGATCCAGTGGGTAACTTCCGGGTGCGCCTGGATAGTGCTTTGGAGTACAGGGAGACAATCTTCCATGTTTCCGTGGGTAGTGTCGGCTTTGATAATGTCCGATTCTTTCAACGGAGTGCCTTTAAGAACGGAATTTTTGAACCCCTGGAGCCTCGGAGCAAAAACCGAAACACTAGGTACATCAAGCTGTAACAGCTTGACTACATTCCCCGAACCAAAGAAATTCCGATCATTAGCATATTGGGCCAGGGTCGCGCCTCCGGCTTCTCCTACTTCGATAACGGGCATACCCACATGGGGAACAGGCTTCCCATTTTCGTCAACGAAGTTGTCATCAATGGTAATGAGGGGGATGCCGGCCTCGCGGCATTTCCTGGCTACCGATGGCCCGTTTCCCTGGTTGGTAATGCAGATTGCCAGCCCATCCACCTCTTGGGCGATAAGGTTATCGACCGCGGCATCGTTGGCTTCATCACTGAAATTCGCATCAATGGCCACATAGTCCATCCCCAGGTCTTTACAGGCATCGGCCAATCCCTGGCTTTCAACACTGAACCATTGATCGGTCAACATCTTCGAGATATAGCCGATTTTGAGTTTTTTGGTCCCAGCGGATTGTTTGGAACCTCCCGCGAACACTGAAGCCGCCGCAAAAAGCAGGATGAGGCCGGCAAACAGAGTTCTTTTCATCTTCATCTTCATAATTTTCCTCCATGCAAAAATATATATAACGGTTATGACTTAACCGCTATATTTTCATTCTCTTGTACCTTCAACTTGCGTGTTCGTACACATACATTAGCATGGAAATTTTTGGTTGTCAAGAGTTTTTTTAATTTTTGTCGTTAATCAGTGATAAGTTCACCCCCTAAAGTAACGAGGGAATCGTTCACCCCCCTCGGATAAGATAGGAGGATGAAATATACGATGAGTACGAAAGAACTGGCCCGGCTGGCGGT
>JAIRLQ010000003.1 GCA_031259345.1 Treponema sp. | reverse complement strand
GAGCGTATCAGGGTCGCTAAAGAGGAAAGAGAAAACGCTGTCTTTATATCTTGTGTTTACGCTCATGGCTGCCTCTACAGGTAACTATAACACAAGAAAAGGAAACAAGGAAGCACGTCAAGGGCTATGGAATGAACCGTGGGTTTCAAAATCATAATTTTTTCAAAAATCTTACTTGCGCGATTAGAAAAAACAATGTTATTATAGTGAAAAGCAAGACAGCGGGTTTTCCCGGGTGTTTTGCTTCAAACAATTTATTCTTCAGGAGGATTTTTATGAAGAAAGCATTTGTACTCGGCTTGGCGCTTCTTATGGCGTTGTTGATTGCCATGCCGGTAATGGCGGGCGGCGGCGGCCAGTCCGGTTCGGCGGCTGGTGGAAAGAAAGCCATCAATATTGGCGTTTTAGTATGGAAGTATGATGATGCCTATGGCTCGACTGTCCGCGCGGGTATGACCAAATGGGCCAAAACCTTTGGGGACGAGCTGGGCCTTACCATCAACCTGGAAATGCAGGATGCCGGCGACATTATGAGCCGCCAGCTTGAGCAGGCCCAGATTATGTTTGCCAAAAAACCCGACATCGTCATTATTAACCTGGCGGAAGTCGCTTCGGGCCAGGCTCTGGTAGAGATTGCCCAGCAGAACAAGGTTCCCTTTATTTGGTACAACAAAGAACCTACCCCGGAAACCATTAAAGCGACGGTTATAGATACCAAGTCCATTTTTATAGGTACAACCCCCAGGGAAGCCGGGGATATGCAGGGTGAGATTCTGGCCGATCTTTACAATAAAGACAAAAGTATCGACAAGAACGGCGACGGCATACTCCAGTATGTTATGTTCCAGGGCGAGCCCAACAATCCCGAAGCCATTGCGCGTACACAGTACTCGGTCGAAACCGCCGAAAAGAACGGCCTTAAGCTCCAGCGGCTTGGTCCTATCAACGTAGCCAGTTGGGATCAGGGCACAGCCCAGGATCAGATGGTCGCGGCTATCGCCCAGTTCGGCGCCGATAAAATCGAAGTGGTCTTTGGCAACAATGATCAGATGGCCATGGGCGCGGTAGCTGCCCTTAATGCGGTGGGTTACAACACCGGCGGCAGCGCCCCCAAAGCAGTGGTTATCGGCGTTGACGCGGTAGACTCGGCCCTCGAGTCCATCAAAGCCGGCGGCATGACCGCGACAGTCCAGCAGGACGGCGACGCTATGGGCAAAGCCAATATCCGCATTGCCATTAACGGCGCTCTGGGGAAACCTTGGCTCGACGGGACGGACTATAAGCTCTCCGAGGACGGTTACTCGATCCGTATTCCTTACGCGAAGATCACGAACTAATTTACAAGAGAAGCAGGACCTGCGTAGAAATTGGGGCTGGCCGGGATGCCGGTTGCTTTCCGGCCAGCCCTCGCATGAGAATAAATGCGGGGCGTTTTTTATACGCGGTTCCTGCCGCAGAGCCGAAGCAAACTTTTTGACCGCTTTGGCTCTTATTTTGTTTTAAGGAGCGCTTGGGTATGGACGCAAGACCTTTACTGCTGGAAATGCGCGGCATAGACAAAAGTTTCCCGGGTGTAAAAGCCCTGGATCAGGTCCGGTTTGAATTACGCCGCGGCACGGTTCATGCCCTAATGGGGGAAAACGGCGCGGGCAAAAGTACCCTGATGAAATGCCTTTTCGGTATTTATAAAAAAGACGCGGGGACTGTAAAAATGAACGGTAAGGACATTAACTTTACCGATCCCAGGGACGCGCTGGATAACGGCGTCGCCATGGTTCACCAGGAACTTAATCAGGTAAAGCGCCGCAATGTAATGGAAAATATGTGGCTTGGGCGTTTTCCCATGAAGTACGGCCTGGTTGATCACAAAAAAATGTACGGCGATACAAAAAAGTTTTTTGATGAGCTTGAGATCCATATCGATCCCAGAAAAATAGTCGGCGATCTTTCGGTTTCCAGCCGCCAGATGATAGAAATCGCGAAAGCGGTTTCTTACGACGCAAAAATTCTTGTGCTGGACGAACCGACTTCGTCGCTGACCGAAGAAGAAGTAAACCATTTGTTCCGCATCATTAAAAAGCTTGTAGAGCGTGATGTGGGCGTTGTCTATATATCCCACCGCATGGATGAAATTCTGCGGATAAGCAACGAAATTACCATTATGCGGGACGGCAAGTGGGTTTCCACAAAACCGGCTAACGAAATGAAAATCGGCGAAATAATACGCCTGATGGTAAACCGGGACATTGATAATTTTTTCCCGCCCAAAACAAATATCCCCGGGGAGCCCATGCTGGAATGCATGGGAGTTTCCGGGCGTTATATGCCCAGTTGTCAGGATGTAACGTTTACCCTTCACAAAGGGGAAATCCTTGGCGTGGCGGGTCTTGTCGGTTCCCGCCGGACAGAACTTTTAAATACCCTTTTTGGCACCATGACAAGGGCCAGGGGCGAAATAAAACTGCGGGGCACTAAAATAGAAAACCGCAATGCCGGGGAATCCATGAAATACGGCTTTGCCCTTTTAACAGAAGAACGCCGTGCCACGGGCATTTTCCCCCAGGCTTCGGTTTCTTTTAATTCGATTATTGCGAGTATCGATAAATACATTAAGGGAATCTTCCTTAATGAAAACAAGGTGAACGGCGCTTCCGACTGGGTAATACAAAGCCTTAGGGTAAAGACCCCGGGCAAAAAAACCCTTATCAGAAACCTGTCCGGGGGCAACCAGCAAAAGGTGATTCTGGGACGCTGGCTTTTGACGGATCCCGAAATACTGCTTTTGGACGAGCCTACCCGGGGCATCGACGTAGGCGCCAAGTATGAAATTTACCAGCTTATTATAGACCTTGCAAAACAGGGCAAGGGCATTATCATGGTGTCTTCGGAAATGACTGAGCTTCTTGGCATTTGCGACAATATCCTGGTGATGAGCAACGGCAGGCTGGCGGGTAAGGTAAAACGCGGCGTAGACTTTGGCGGCATCCAAGGGGAACAGGAAACTATCCTGACTCTGGCCGCTAAATATGTGTAAGTAAATTTTAAACTTTAGTTAAGGCGGGCATGTATGCAAATTGGCAGTAAAACTATTGATAGCGAACAGTTAAAGACATTTTTTCTAACCTACGCGCTGTATTTTATTTTGGGGATAATTCTTATTACCGTTATTATCATAGATCCTAAATTTGCTTCGGTGAGTAACCTGATTAATATTATAAAGCAGGCGTCCACCAAAGGCATTCTGGCATTGGGGGTGGCGGGGCTTATTGTGCTTGCGGGCACCGACCTTTCAATTGGGCGGGTCATGGGTTTTTCCGCCGCCGTTACCGCTTCCCTGGTGCAGGCTACCACCTATTCAGCCCGGTACTACCAGTGGATTGAAAGCCCGGTGCCGCTTTTTATTCCCCTTTTCCTTTCGATAGTGGTGGCAATTGTTTTTAGCCTGGTAAACGGCTTTGGAACGGCTTACCTTAAAATGCACCCTTTTATTGTTACCCTGGGCACCCAGCTCATCGCATACGGCGGTTTGTGTATTTATATCGAAGCCCAGCCTTCGGGAAGCGCCCAGGCTCTTTCCACTTTTGAGCGGAACTTTTTAAACAAAGCGGCAGGGTCTTTTACTTTAGGCGGCGTTACTATACCCCTTGTTGCGATTTACTTTTTAATTTGCGCGGTTGCAATGCATGTTATCTGGACCCGTACCAAACTGGGCAAAAACATGTTTGCCGTCGGCGGTAACGAAGAGGCGGCCAGGGTCTCGGGCGTGAATGTGCAAAAGACCATTATGCTGGTGTATTTAATGGCCGGCGTCTGCTACGGCATTGCGGCGTTTCTTGAGGCTGCCCGTGTGCAGTCCGTGGGTTCCAACACCGGGCTTAACTACGAGCTCGACGCCATTTCGGCAGTTGTAATCGGCGGTGTAAGTTTCTTTGGCGGCGTGGGCACCATTACAGGCGTGGTAATTGGCAGTATACTGCTTCAGGCAATTAACTACAGCCTGTACTTCCTTGGCGTTAACGCCTATTTGCAGTATATTATACGCGGTTTAATCATTATTATTGCCGTCGCCATTGACGTGCGGAAATATATAGCCAAAAGGTAGTCCCGGATGACATCAAAACAAACCGTTCTTCTTGCAAGGCAAAAGGGCCTTGTGATCCCCGCTTTTAATATCCCCTACCTTCCCATGGTGGAACCCATTGCAAGGGCGGTAGCGGACGAAAACAGCGTCGCCATTATTCATGTGGCCCGGGTGGAATGGGAAAAGTTTTCTTCCCAAAGCCTTGAGGCGGTTGCCGAAGAATACCGCAAATATGAAAAGCCGGGGCATACCCTTTTGGGGCTGGATCATGTGCCGGTTGTTGACGAAGACTTAAAGCGGGTGGAGTATATCCCCATTATAAAGCGCGCCCTGGATGCGGGTTATCAGTCGGTGATGCTTGACGGCTCGCGGCTGCCCCTGGCGGAAAATATCGCCGCCACCAGGGAAGTTGCCGACCTTGTTCATCCTGCGGGAATTGCCTGCGAAGGGGAGATTGGGGCGGTTATGGGCCATGAGTCGGGCCCCATTAAACCTTACGAAGAGATCTTTGCCAGCAAGCTTGGTTTTACGGATCCGGAAGAGGCAAAACAGTTTGCCGCCGAATCTCAATGCGATTGGATGTCGGTGGCGGTAGGTAATATACACGGAGCAGTGGCGGAAGCTACCCGGCATCAGGAAAAGCCCAGGGCCCGGCTGGATGTGGATCATATAGCCGCTTTATATAAGGCTGCGGGCATCCCCCTGGTGCTTCACGGCGGATCGGGTATTCAGGTGGATTTTATACGCCGGGGCATTAAGGCGGGAATTGCCAAAATCAATGTGGGTACCGAAATCCGCCAGGCCTATGAAAAAGGACTAAGTGAAGGGAAGGGCGACATCGCTCTTGCCCGTGAAAAAGTGTATGGCAGGGTACGGGAATTAATCGCCGATATGGAAATAAAAAACAGCCGCGCCCTTCTTTTTGGAAATTAAGCCATGCTTTTTTGTGGCATTGATGTAGGAACTACCGGGGTAAAAGCTTTTGTGTTTGATGAAAAGGGAAACCCTGTTTCATCTTCTTATCGCGCCTATGACATTCAGGTTGACGGAGACGGCACAAGGCGGCTTAAAGCAAAAGAGCTTTGGGATAAAACCCTGGATGCTTTTGGCGAAGCCGCTTCCCAGGCGTTAAAAAAAACAGGCGGCGGCATTAATTGCCTCTGCGCCGACTCTTTCGGCGAAGCTTTTATTTCCCTGGATGCCCAGGGTAATATTCTCCACGACCCCATGATCTTTACCGACCGGTGGGGTGAAAAAGAATATTTTGAGGCGGAAAAAAAGGTTACCGCCGAAGAAATTGCCCGTATCTGCGGGCTTCCGCTTTCGCCTTCCTACAGCCTTTCCAAAATTCTTTATTTAAAAGAAGAATGCCCGGAGATTTATCAAAAAATTAACAAAATATTGTTAATCGAAGATTTTATAAGCTATATGTTTTCGGGTTGTACCGCGGCGGATTATTCTACCGCTTCGAGAACCATGTTTTTTGATGTCGCAAAAGCGGAGTGGAGCGCCGGCCTTTTAAGCAAGTTCGATTTGGACGCGCGGCATTTTTCGGCTCCTGTTCCTATGGGGACAATTATCGGGAAAGTTCAGCGGCACATTCTGGATAAAACCGGCCTTCGGGGCGAAATTGCCGTTGTTGCCGGCGGTCATGACCAGCCGGTAAATGCCATAGGCTCGGGGCTTAGGGCGGGCTATGCCGTTAATTCCATGGGTACAGCGGAATGTGTTACCCCCATTACGGGAAATATTTTGCCTGCCGGTTTTATCGCCCGCCGGGGCATACCTTCGGAACCGCTGTGGGAAAAGGGAAAGTTTTGCTGCCTGGCGTACAATGTTTCTTCGGGGCTGTTGGTTCAGTGGTTTGCCAACACCGTCGCGCAGGGCGAGGAGAATCCCATAAAATACCTGGACGGCCATGTGCCCCCACAGCCGTCCAAAATAATGGTACAGCCCTACCTCATGGGGTCGGGCACTCCTTACATGGATTCCGCCGCCAGAATGGCGTTTACGGGCATTGATTACGGAAGCACCAAATTTGATATGTACCGGGCCATTCTGGAAGGGCTTGTGCTGGATCAAAAGCTTAATTTTTCTGTGCTGGCGGAACAGAATGTACATGTAAAGCACCTTATAGCCGTAGGCGGAGGGAGCAGGTCCGTGCCCTGGCTGCAAATAAAAGCGGACATTCTCGAAATCCCCGTAAGCACCCCGGCGGTAAAAGAAGCGGGCGCTCTTGGCGCGGCAATACTCTGTGCCGCCGCAGCCGGGGTTTACGGCAGCGTGGAAGAAGCTGCCGCCGCCATGTCGCGAATTGATAAAACCATAGAACCCGATTTAAAGCATCACGGTTTTTATACGGAAAAATTTGAAGTATACAAAAAACTGCATGATAAGCTGGAAGCGGTAAACTTTCTTAATGGAGTTGTTTAAAAACCTCAGCTTTTAAACAACTTCCGCTAAAAAACAGCAAAATGCGGTAGTCCCAAAGACAGCCCCAACTTTAATAGCTGTCCTCGTCCATGGCCTGGAATTTTTCGCGGACCTTTTGCAATAATGTAAGTTCCCTCTCGATAATTTTTTGGTAATCCAGGGATTTTTCTTCTATCCTTCCCGCCTCTTCCTGCCAAAACTGTACCCTCGGCAGATACACAAAACGGAAACGTTTTTCGTTTGCCTTTTCGGCCCAGGCAAGAGCTTCGTCCCAGTAATAAAGGGCGCTGCGGTAACAGGTTTCGGCAGTATCAAGGCTGTCAAGGTTTTGTTCCTTCCAGGGGGCGTTGTAAAAATAAGCCTTCCGCTTGTTCCACTTGTTGCCCAAAAAAAGGTGCTGTTCAACCAGTTTCAGGTTTATATGCATCATAAAAAGATAACGGTACTTTTCCCACTGGGTTTCATCTTCAATTAAAGCCAGTGCGTAAAGGGGGTTGCAAAAATCAGCCTTTACCGCCTTTTCCAGCCAATAAATATTTTCAATACTGTCATCCGGGTATTGCATATAATGCAGGTGATAGAGCTTGTAATACTGTTCTTTGTAAGTAACAAAATATGAATTAAGCGGCTTTGCCAAACCAAACATCAGAAAAACCGCACAAGCCAGAAAAAAACTTCGCTTCAATTACCGTTCCCCAAAACCGGCAGCCGGGGCTGTCCGAAAGTATGCGTCTTTTAAAATATCGGCAATTTTTGGATCTCCCTCCATACCTCGTCCGCCACTTCTTGCGGGGGAAGGGACGCGTCTATAACAACAAGCCTTGAGCCGGCTTCTTCAAAACTATTAAGCAGGGCTTTATAGCGCTCCCGGACTTTAATCTGGAATTCAAGGTGTTCATAAATTTCCCTGGTTTTCCTTTCTGCCATGCGTTTTTGGGCGGTTTCACTGTCAATATCAAAATAAAAAAGCAATTCCGGGACAGGAAAATCCCGGTTTAGGCGGGCGGGCAGCTCATCGCCGCAGGTAATACCCTGGTACACCAGGGAACTTGCCGTATAGCGGTCCTGAACCACCAGTTCTCCTCTTTGACAGCGCTCGGCAATGCCTTCAGGGCCAAAAAGATGCTCGTTCCTGTCGGCCGCAAAAAGATAGGCGATGGTTTCGCTTTTCAGGGGCGTTTCGCCCTTAAGCCCCGAACGCAAAAGCCGGCCAACCGGGCCGTCTGTGGGTTCGGAAGTCGTAAAAAGCGGCGGAAGAGGGCGCTCCCCGGCTTTTTCAAAACGATCTTCCAAAAGCCTTAACTGAGTACTGGTACCCGAACCGTCCGCGCCTTCAAAAACAGTGAAATTTTTCATTATTTTCATGTATATTTGTATATATCATAAAGTGGGGATTATGTACAATATTTGAACGGATTACCCGCGGCAGCCGTTCCAAGGCCGATACTGATAAGGGGAGATTTTTTTGGATAACAGGCGCCTGACATTTTACAAAACAAAACCGCTGCTCAAAATATGCGCCATTTTATTTGCCATTCTTTTGGCCTCTCTTCTTACGGTCCCGCTTTTGTACCCCCTTCAGAACAGGCTTTACCAGGGAATGACTGCCCTTAGGGACGATTTTTTATCCAAAGCCGAATCATTTTTGGGGAGAAAAATCCGTTATGGCGCCCTGGGGCCCTCCATTTTCGGCGTTCTTGATCTGAGAGATGTAAAAGTTTTAAGAGATGATGACAGCGTCATGCTTTCCGTATCCAGGCTGCGCCTGTCCTATTCGTTTTTTAATCTTCTGCGGGGAAGGTTGGGCGAAACCTTTAAAGCCGTAAGGGTAGACCGGCCTATACTTGAGCTTGATTTTGAAAAGGACGCCGATTTATCAAAGCTGTTTAATGCCGGGGATAATCAGGCGGAAGCGGAAGATGATCTTCCGGGCGCGGTCCTGTCGGAGCTTTTGCCCGCGGATTTTTCCA
>JAIRLQ010000147.1 GCA_031259345.1 Treponema sp. | reverse complement strand
CCCGATACGCCGGGGACTTGTACCTCCTTCATGCGGAACAATTTCTTTTTCCGCGTCAGGGTCCGGGAGGAGCAGCTCTGCCTTTTTGATCCGCTGACGGAAAATCCGGCGGAGGAATGCCGCCGGGTAGAGGGGCGGATTGACCGCTGGGGCGGCATCGACTACCTGCTTTTGGGTATGGGCATGAACGGGCATCTGGCCCTTAACGAACCGGGGTCCGGTTTTGCCGAAGGGGCTCGGGCGGTACCGCTTTCGCAGACGACTCTGGAGGTGGCCCCCAAGTATTTTCCCGCCGACATGCCCCCCATTACCGAGGGGATCACCCTGGGCATCGCCAACATTCTGGCCGCCCGGCGCATCCAGCTTCTGGTCTCCGGCACCCACAAGCGGGAAATTGTCTGCCGCCTCCGCACCGCCGCTGGGCCCGACCCGGCCCTGCCCGCCAGCGCCCTGCTGGACGCGGATCAGGCGGAACTCCTGCTGGACCGGGCCGCGGCGGGAGAGTAACCCGGCGACCCTCCCGCTTACACCCCCTGCCGCTTCAGCGCGGCTTTCACAAATTCATGCGCCCGGGCAATGTATTCTTTCGATTTTCGCTATGCCCCCGCAGATGGCTGAATTGTAACTATTATAGTATTACTGACAATTGGCGATGTACGTGCCGCGAATTGATTGTTCGTCGGGAAGTTGGTATACTTTAATTACTATTCGGAGTCTTTGGGATCGAAAAATGGAAATAAAAAAGGGAGACAAGACGAAAGCTCTCACTATAAAGGATATCGCAAATCTGGCCGGAGTTTCCGTTGCGTCGGTATCCTATGTAATTAACGGAAAAAAAGGTGTTGGACCGGAACAGCGGGAGAAGATTGAGCGGATCATTTCATGGCACCATTTCAGGCCGAATCAAAACTCGCGGGGCCTGTCGCTGAGCAAAAGTTTTAATATCCATGCGGTGATTAGGCGGGAAGCCGCCCCTGCCTGCAAGAACTTTTATTTCGGCGTATTGTCCAAAATGATGGATTTGATCGAATGCCGTCAATACAACATTGTACCCGCTTATCAGTCTGATGATCCGGCCGACAAGAATATCATGAGTGTCATCCAAAATAAAAACACGGATGGTATACTCTTTTTCCAGGGAATAAGAAAAGATATCGTAAAGATGGCGGCTAATAAAAAAATTCCTCATGTGATCATCAACCCCGGCCTGGAAGAAAATAACGTCCCGTCGGTGTTGCTGGATTTTGAGCGCATGACCTTCCAGGTGGCCCAGTTTTTGGCCGAAAAGGGACATACCCGCATTGGGTTTATCGGAATGCAATCCATGCCGCTTTTTTTCCGGCAAACCCTGGACGGCTTTACAAAGGCAATGCGGCAATACCGGTTCCGCGCGGATAAAGCCTGGATAAGAGGTGAAGCCTTCAATGAAGAGAGCGCCGAAACTTCCATGAGGAGAATTCTTCGCTGTAAAGTATTGCCCACCGCTATCGTCTGCACACAGGACAACTTTGCGGTTTCCGCTGTCAACGCCGCTAAAACAGCGGGTTACCGGGTTCCGCGTGATATTTCCTTTATCTCCATTGATGATTTACCCATGGCAAAATATTTAGACCCGCCCCTGACCACGATCCCTGTCGATCAGACTGAACTGGCTTTCTGTGCCTGTGAACTACTGTTCGATTTTATGGAAGGAAAGGCGGTGCGGAATATCACCATACCCGCCAAAGAAATAATCGTTCGGGACTCGGTCCGTATACTTAAACCCTAACTCCGCCCGAATTTTTACAAAATCTTTGAAAAAACGCTTGACAAAACTTAATCGGTTAAGTATACTTGTTCCATTAATGCGATTATAGTATGTAACATAAAAAGAAGCTGTTTTAATAACGATTTAATCATGCCTGGCAGCCTGTTGCACTTGCGGGTTTTTGCGCCATTTTGTACCGCAAAAACCACGATTTACGGGCCGCTGTGAACCTTTGGTTCGACGGAGTTTGCGAGGTTACGCGCGAAGCGCAACAAACTCCCGGGAAAGGCGACATAAGAAATTTGTGTATGTGTAATAGGAGGTGATTGCCATGAATATCAGTTTCCATACCGATGCGTTTAATTCCGCCGCGTTCAGTTTTAAAAAAGCGGTGGATTGGGCTCAGGCGAATGATGTCCATCGTATCGAGTGCGGTGTCATTGAGGGCGTTTCCTGGATTGAGGGTCTCGGCTATTTTCCGCACATTTCCTTAAACAACGATCCGGTCAGGCTGAAGGAAATGATGGCCGGAAAGGGAGTCAGTTTTTCGCAAATCGACGCGGCGTACCCCCTCTCGGGCCTGGACGGTATTACCCTCGGGGTTCAGTACATCCTTAAATCACTGCAATGGGCAAAGCTTGCCGGTTGTCCCAATATCGCCACCACGGATGGTCTCACCGCGCCGGAAGGTCTTTCGGACACGGAGGCCCTGGAACTCATGAAACGTTCCTATGGAATTGTAGTCAATACCGCGGAAAAATACGGCATCAATATCAACATTGAGATACACGGGTATTTTACCACAAAACCCGATTATATCGAAAAGATGCTCGGATTCTGCGATTCAAGGCACTTCGGCCTCAACTTCGATACCGGCAATTCGTTTATCTCCGGTGCGGATCCCGTTACGTTCTGCAGGCGTTTCCTTGACCGTATCAACCACGTACATATCAAAGATGTTTCCGCTTCGCTTGCCGCTCAGTCCCGGGGAGAGGAAACCGGTATCGCCGTCAGTCATTGTTCAATCGGTGACGGCGTCAATGCGGATAATATCGTCAAGTGCCTGGAAATGCTCCGCGATAACGGGTATACCGGTACACTGAGCATGGAAACCGAAGGCGGCGGCGGGCCGCTCATCGAAAAATCCCTTAAATGGCTTCGTGGCGCCATGCAAAAGCTTGGCATAAGCGAAGAAAAGTAACGCATTCATCAGCAAACGCTGTTGAAGAATAATCTCAATTTTTTTATGGAGGAAGAATGATGAAAAAAATCATCGTAGGGGTCCTTATCCTCTCAATGGTACTGGTCAGTTCCATCTTTGCGGGCGGATCCAAGGACAAGGGAGCCGCGCAGAAAACCGGCATCAAGATTGGCTACATCTCTCCCGGATCCGATACCTGGTATCTGCGGGCGGAAGAGGGCGCCAAGTGGGCATGTAACAAGGCGGGCGCCGAGTTTATTGCGGTAAATTCCAACCGAGACTACGAGAGGGAGCAGGCCAACATTGATTACCTTATCAATGAAGGTGTTGACGCCATTGTTACCCTTTCATGGAATGAGGCCGGAAGCGTCTCCACCGCCGAGAAGTGCGCAAAGGCCGGAATCGGCTGCGTTGTTTTTGACGCCTGCGGCGTCATGTTTAACCACAACGTAGACTTTACCGCTTCAGTTGACTTTGACTGGAACAGCATGGGCAAGATCTACGCGGACTGGATGAAGGCAAACTATCCGGGGCAGAACTATGTGTATATCGACGGGCTGCTGGACAGTGTTGTTTGCCAGACCGTTACCGCCGCGCTTAAAAAAGCTACCGATGAACTGGGTTCCAACAAGCAGGTTGACAAACGTATTGGGGAATACAATCCCGAAGTAGCCGCAAGGCAGGCAGAAGACCTTGTCAATTCGGGACTTGATTTTTCGATTATCGGCGTAATAAACGAGGACTGCGCCGCCGCAATCATCACCCGTCTTGAAGATATGGGCGTAGCGAACAAGTACCATGTATTCGCCGAAAATGGTTCGGATACCGGCATTGCCCTTCTTAAAGCAGGCAAACTCGAATTTACCATTTCTTCTTCACCGGGGCTTGAGGCCGCTATTGCCGCCCTCGCCGCCATCGACTATGCCAAGAATGGCGGGAAAACCAAGCTTAAAATCGACTGCCCCATAGCCTCCGCCACCACCAGCAATGTGAATGATCCCTATGCGGTGATTCCCTGGTCGGTCAATGAGACAGTCTGGACCAATATCATCAATAGTAGCTTTCCCCAGTATTCCGGTTACCTGAAGTAAACGATTTCCCCGCCGCGGGATGTAATGCGGCGGGGTATCCATGAAAACGGGTTTCCATTTATAGCATAATTCGGTATACTATAATCACCGGGAAAACAGGTATGGAAAAATTACTAGAGCTTAAGAATATCTCGAAATCTTATGCCGGAATAACGGTGCTGGATAATATTGGTGTTGAATTGGAAAAGGGTGAGGTCCTCTGCCTGGTCGGAGAAAACGGCGCCGGAAAATCGACGATGATAAAGATCATGGCCGGGGTGATTGCCCCGGACAGGGGCGGTTCCATTACGGTTTTCGGCAGCAGTTATGACAGGCTGTATCCCCGGCAGGCGAAAAACCTCGGTATCGCCACTATCTATCAGGATATCGATTTGGTTGATAATTTGACAGTTGCCGATAATATTTTTCTCGGCAGCGAATTGAGAAAAAAGAATGGTTTTATTGATACAAAAATGCAGGAAAAAAATTCCGACGAACTATTCCGCAGGTTGAAAATAAGCAAAATAAAAGGGGAAATGATGCTTTCCGATCTGTCTACCGCACAGAAGCAGTGCGTACAGATTGTCAGGGCTTTGAAAGACGAAGCGAAGGTACTCATCCTCGATGAACCTACCGCGTCCCTCGGCGAAGAGGAAACCAGAATACTTCTTGATATGGTTGTCACCCTGGCAAAAAACGGTATAGGTATTATTTACATCTCCCATTACATCGATGAGCTGTTTAAAGTTGGCAGCAGGCTGCTGATCCTCAAGGACGGCCGTATGGTAGACATCAAGAAAACCTCCGAAACTAACGCCGAAGAAGTAATACATGCGATGATAGGCCGTGACAAAGTCAGTTTTTATTCCCGAAAATATTTTCCTCCGGGCGAAGGCATTCTTGAGATCCGTAATTTCTCACAGAAGAAGACGGTCCATGATATCAGTTTCACGGTCCGTCAGGGCGAAGTATTTGGTCTCGGCGGACTTGTGGGGGCAGGCCGGACCGAACTTGTACGCATGATCTACGGATGCGACAAAAACCGGTACGGCAAAGTAGTGCTCAACGGTAAAGACATTACACCGGAAAATCCCAAGGACGCGATTAAAAAGGGCATATTCATGATCTTCGAAGATAGAAAGCGGGATGGTCTCTTTTCACTGCGTTCGGTAAAAGAAAATATCACCATATCCACCAATGAGAAGAAAGAATTTATTGATCTCAAAAAAGAAACCCGGATAGTCGGAAACAGCGTTAAGACATTCGGCATTAAGTCATCCGGTCAGGAAACGGAAGTGGTCAATCTGTCCGGGGGTAATCAGCAGAAGACTCTTATCGCCCGGTGCGTCCTCGATCCTGGAACTGTTTATATTTTTGACGAACCGACCAAGGGTGTAGATATAGGCGCAAAAGAAGAGATATATAAACATATGCTCGATCTTGCAAAAGAGGGGAAATACATTATTATAATTTCATCCGATATGCCCGAACTCATCTCAATAAGCGATCGTATCGGAATTATGCGTGAAGGCAGGCTTGTCGATATTGTACAGGCCAAGGATACAACTGAAGGCGAACTGATGCGCAAGTATCTTGGGTTTTGATAACGAGACAGGTGTAAGCGATCCGGAGGTCATTTGGTATGGATAGAATCGATTCAAACAGGCGGCTTAGAAGGGTTTTATTTTCGCAACCGGTCATATTGTTTGCGTTTGTTATTATCATCGGCGTGGTGACGACAACCATCAATCCCAAATTCATCACGTGGACTAATATCAGCAGTATTATATCCCAATCTACCAGTCTGGGGCTCGTGGCGGCCGGTATAACAATCCTGATCATATCCGGACACTTCGATATTTCCGTGGGTAATATGATAGGATTTACAACCTGTGTTATGGCCATCCTTATCAACAAGGGAGTGAGTTCTCTCGTTGTTTCGTTGCTCGCAGTGGTGTTATGTGTGATCTGTTCACTACTCAACGGCGGCATGATGATCCTGTTCAGGGCGCCATCGTTCATTGTAACCCTGGCGACATCGAGCTTATTTTATGGTGCGGCCCTTATTATGACAAAGGGCTATATGCAAACCCTTTATGGAAAGTACCGTTTTCTCGCGTCCTATAGATTGTTCGGCGTGATTCCCTTTCTGTTCTTCGTTTTGTTTGCCGGGTTTCTGCTGGTGTACCTGATGATCAAGCATACCCGTACAGGACGGGAGATATTCGCCATCGGTACAAACGAGAACGCCGCATATTTGTCCGGTATCAACGTAAAGCGCAGCAAATTGAAATTTTTTGCGATTAGCGGCGTGCTTGTCGGCTTTGCCTGCATGGTGCTTCTGTCCAGAATAAGCGGCGCTCAGGCAACTACAGGCATGGGTATGGAACTCCAGGCAATCGGAGCGGTAGTTATTGGCGGTTCATCAATCACCGGCGGCAAGGGAGGAGTCATTGGAACTTTGTTTGGGGTGATACTCCTGAGTATGATTTCTAATGCAATCAATATGCTGCATATCAGCGCTTACTATCAGGACATTGTATATGCCCTTGTTATTCTCATCGCACTTGCGATAAATGCCTTGCGTAATGTGCTGATTGAGCGCCAGGAAGGTTAAGAGTTACGACAGGAGATTTTATGTACCATATAGCAATGACTCAGTGGATAGCCGGTGATGAGGATATTGAGACAAGTTGCCGGCGGCTGCAAAAATACGGCTACAACGGCATTGAATTCGCCGCTGAACCGCATAAACTTGATGCGGAAAAATGTGTGGCGCTTATGCGTAAATATGGACTGGACTGCCGTTCTCTCTGCGGCATATTCGACGAAAGCCGGGATCTGACAGATTCCGGTGATACGGGCAAAAGCGCCGTAACTTATCTCATGGATAATGTCGATTTTGCGGTCAAAGTCGGCGCGAAAATCATCATCGTCGTTCCGTCTCCGGTTGGAAGAACGGCGCAACCTGTGGGGAAGACCTTTGACGAGTTACGGAATAATGCGGTGAAGAATATTCGGGAAGCCGCCGATTATGCACAGAAACATGATATAAAGTTTGCGATTGAGGCAATTAACCGATATGAAACCTATTTTGCCAATACCCTGGAAAAAGCATATTCCCTTGTCAATGACATCGGACACTCTGCGGTTGGTATCATGGCCGATCTGTTCCACATGAGCATAGAGGAAAGCAGTTTTACCCAAAGCCTTTTGATGATACAGGACAAGTTACTTCATGTGCATATTGCGGACAATACCCGTGAACCTGCGGGGCTTGGACATATCGATTTTAAGGAAATTCTCCGGGTACTAAAAAAAACCGGGTACAATGGTTCACTGACCATGGAATTTATGTACCGTCTCGCCGATCCCTATAGTTCAAAGGAAATAAAAACCGAAACCGGCTTGATGGACAAGTATGCGATCCAGGCAATTGATTATATCAAGATGGTGGAACGTAGCATAAATAATTTTTGATATGGGCTCGTTCCAAAAACTGAAGTTTTGGAATAGCCCTATATGAAATTACAGATAATGACGCGGCATTTTTTTCACGGCCCTGCCGGGCTGCGGCGGGAGAGTAAGCCCGGCGGCGCGGCAACGGAAACCGGCGCCGGGCAGCGTCCCGCTTACACCCCCTGCCGCTTCAGCGCGGCCTTCACAAATTCATGCGCCCGTCCGATATCGCCTTCATCGACATGTTCTATGATCAGGGGCATGTTGGGATGATCCTTCGCCAGCAGCTTCACGTAAAGATCGTAGTTCAGGACCCCCAGTCCCGCCGCGGGGAGTTCCACCGCGCCGGAACCCCGGAAAGTGTGGGACTCGTCGGC
>JAIRLQ010000451.1 GCA_031259345.1 Treponema sp. | reverse complement strand
GATATTGAAATGCCCGAAATGGACGGGTTTGAAACCCTTAAACGGCTCAGGTTGAACCGGTATCTGGGGAGCATTCCGGTCATTTTTCTTACCGGAAACCACGATACCGAAACAGAAGTCCGGGGCTTACAGTCGGGGGCCCGGGATTTTATCACGAAACCGGTGGAAAAGAACATTCTTATTCACCGGATAGAACTCCACCTGCGGTTTTCATCCTACCAGGCCCATCTGGAAAATACGGCGGCCAAATTATCGGACAGCGTGGCCCTTTCTTTTGCGGAGCTTATCGAATACCGTGATGAAAATACCGGTGAACATGTGGCCCGGACCAGCAAATATGTGGGGATGCTGGGCCAAAACCTGATGGAAAAAGGCCTCTTTGCCGAGGAGCTTACCGCCACCGATCTGGATATGATGGTCCGGGCCGCTCCCCTTCACGACATTGGAAAAATCGCCATCAGCGACCGAATCCTCCTCAAGCCTGACCGGCTGGACGATGAGGAATTTACGTCCATGAAACGGCATACGCTCATTGGTGAGGAAATTGTGGAGCATATGTACGCCCGGACTCCCACCCAGTATTATCTCCAGTACGCCAAAAAAATCGCCGCTTCCCATCACGAACGGTACGACGGCAAGGGGTATCCCCGGGGCCTTGCGGAGGACGCCATTCCCCTCTGCGGGCGGATCATGGCGGTGGCGGATGTGTACGACGCCCTGGTGGACGACCGGGTATACCGCCGGGGAATGAGCCACCTTGAGGCCTGCGGGATCATCCGCGAGGGCCGGGACACAAATTTTGACGGACGGATAGTGGATGCCTTTAATGATATTAACGAAGAATTGCACGCGGCGGCGCAACGGTGTTCGTCAAAGGGGAAAGGGAACGTCTAACGGAAATTAAAAGGTTTAGGTATGGATAAGGACGGCAAACGGGAACATTTTTTTATAATCAATCCCCGGTCTTTTCCCCGCAAGGGGGAACAGGAAAGCATTATATCGCATATAGAAGCCTATTTTGCCGCCAAACGGGTTCCCGGCCTCTTTTATCATGTTTCACGGTATCCCCGGGACGCCATCAGCGTGCTCAGGAAGTATCTGTCCCTTACGGGCCCTGACACCATTGTCCGGGTCTATGCGGTGGGGGGAGACGGAATTACCTTTGACTGTCTGAACGGCATTGTGGGCCTGCCCAATGCGGAACTGGCTATTTTGCCTTATGGCGGCGGCAGTGATTTTGTCCGGGCCTTTGGGGAGGACTATTATGAGGATTTCCGGAACATCCAGTTACAGGTAGAAGCGCCGGCCATTCCAACGGACATTATTCACTGCGGCAACAACTACGCCCTGAACTTCTGCACCGTAGGACAAGAGTCCGCGGCGGTAATGAAAATCCTTCCCCTGAACAAACGGTTTGATAAAATCCGGCTCATGTTTCCCGTTCTGAACTCCCTGTTTTACATCCTGGGGGGAATCGCCGCCGCCTTTGATAAAAAAATCATTGGCCAGCATTATGAGCTGCGGGCTGACGGGCTCGATTATTCGGGTCAATACAACGATATTAATGTGGCCAACGGGCCCTGTTACGGAGCGGGCAAGAGCCCCGTTGCCACCGCCGTGCCGGACGACGGGTTTTTGGATATGATGGTGGTCCGAAAACTGGGGCCCCTCAAGGTTCTCGGCCTCATGTCCCATTATTTTCGGGGGGAGTATTACAAATACCCCAAACACTGTTTTTTGCGGCGGGTAAAAAAAATCACCATCCGTTCCGAAGATCCCCTTTTGGTGAACATGGACGGGGAGGCGTTTTTCGATTCCCGCGTTACCATCGAGATTATTCCCCATGCGGTCAGGATAGCCGCGGTGAATAATCTCTCCTACCGGAGGAGGATGGACTTCCGTGAATAACAGTCAGCCGCAGCCTCCGCAAAAAAACAACAGCTACACCCGTTATTACAAGCTGGCGAATATCCTGGCTTTTTTCAGCGTCCTGATATTCGGAGTTTTTCGCAGCTTTGGGTATCTGGATATCCAGAATTACGCCTCCCTGCGGCTCATGATTATTTTTGTGCTGATCGCCCTGAGCCTTCTGGTCATCCTGTTTCGCGTTGCCCGGAAAGCCAGGAGCCTGGCTTTTTTTGTCCCCTTTTTTGTTTTTGCCGTCTACAGCGCCGGTTCCATCATCATTGGAGATTTCAGCCATTATTTTATCGTATACCTGACTCTCTGCATTCTTGCGGGGGTTTATTTTCAGCCCAAAAGCCTGTTCTGGTTTATTGTTTTTTCCAACGCCGCCATTTTGGGTCTTTTTTTCTTCGGATTTTTTCTCCGGGAAGGATCGGGGTTCAGCCAGACAAGTGAATTGCTGACCAGCTGGATAATGTCCGTCTGCGGTTCCATCCTGGCCTATACGATTACCAAATTCGCCTGGGACAAAAATTCCGCCTCCGTGAAGGCGGAGGACACCTTTACCACCCTGATGTCCACCACCCCCAACCTTATCGCTATGGTGGATGAACTGAACTGTATTACCTATATCAGCAGGCCCCTGGCGGAATTTGCCCATATCTGGAATCCCGAATTGCCCGTAGGACGGCCCATTCTCGACCTTTTTGGAGAGATGAACATCAAGATGCTGATCAGCGAAATTCTGGAAAGTCCCGGTTATTTTGAGGATACCCGGGAAATTGTCCGGAATGGAAAGTCCCGGTATTTTAAAATTATTGCCGACAAGCTGGCGGGGGATACCAAAGGAATCTTTATTGACATCACCGACATTACCTCGGTGGTCCAGTCCAAGCTGGAAGCCGAAGCGGCGAACCGTTCCAAAAGCGCTTTCCTTGCCACCATGAGCCATGAAATCCGTACTCCCCTCAATGCGATTATTGGCCTTTCAGAGATAGATCTGCACCGGGAGCTGCCAAAAGAAGCCCATGCAAATCTGGAAAAAATTTACAATTCCGGCTCGGGCCTTTTGGCGATTATTAACGATATTCTGGACATTTCAAAAATTGAAGCGGGCAGTTTTACCCTGATTCCCGTGGATTATCACAGCCCAAGTCTTATCAACGACGCGGTACAATTAAACATCGTCCGTATCGGCTCCAAGCCAATCAAATTTGAGTTATTTATTGATGAAACCCTGCCGTCAATGCTTCATGGGGACGAAACCCGGGTTAAGCAGATTCTGAATAATCTGCTTTCCAACGCCTTTAAATATACTGATCAGGGGTATGTAACCCTCCAGATTCAATGGGAAGTGTGCGGGCAGGATTTGATGCTTATCTTTATTGTGGAGGATACCGGTAAAGGAATCAAAAAAGAAGATATGGGCAAACTTTTTTCTGAATACAGCCAGGTTGATGCCCGGGCGAACCGGAAAATCGAAGGGACCGGCCTGGGACTCTCGATCACCAAAAAGCTGGTGGATATGATGGGAGGGGCCATTGAGGTACAAAGCGTATACGGTAAAGGCAGCACCTTTACCGCGCGAATTCGCCAGGGGATCGTTTCCCCGGAGCCTCTGGGCCGGAAAATGGTGGAAAATCTGAAATCTTTCCGGTTCCGGGAAGAACAAAACAAGCGGCGAAAAATCTTTGTCCGGTCTTTTATGCCCTATGGCAGGGTGCTGGTGGTGGATGACGTATCCACAAACCTGGATGTGGCCAAGGGGCTGATGCTGCCCTACGGATTAACCATTGACTGCGTTTCAAGCGGCAAGGCGGCGATAGATAAAATCCGGCAGGAAAAAGTACAGTACGATGTGATTTTTATGGATCACATGATGCCCGAAATGGACGGCGTTGAAACGGTCCATATTATCCGTAATGAAATTGGTACGGAGTACGCCAAAAATATACCCATTGTTGCCCTTACCGCCAATGCCCTGGCGGGGAACGAGGAGATGTTTCTCGCAAATGGGTTTAATGATTTTATTTCAAAGCCCATTGATCTCCAGCGGCTGAACAATGTACTCAATCAGTGGATCAGGGACCGGCACGGCGAAGAAAGCGTTAAAGACACCGTGCCGGAGCCGATGGAAACACCCGCCCTGACCGGCGTTCCCGGACTGTCCTCTGTTGAAACAAAGGAGCTTGCCAGTATGGAAGAATTAAACTTTGAGGCGGGACTGGAACGTTACTCAGGGGAAGCTATTTATTCGAGGATCCTTCGCTCCTACACCGTCCACACCCCGGAACTTCTGGAGAAACTCCGCTCCCTTTCCCGGGAAACCCTGGGGGATTATGCGGTAACTGTCCACGGTCTGAAGGGTTCCAGCTACGGCATCTGCGCTGACGGGATTGGTAAACAGGCGGAAGCGCTGGAATACGCCGCCAAAGCGGGGGACTATGAAAAAGTGACGGCGGATAATAACGCCTTTATCGACCGGGTGGAAAAATTCCTGGTGAATCTGGCGGCCCTGTTGGGAAAAACCGCGGAAAAGGGTCCGGAAAAACCGCAGGCTCCCGCCCCCGATAAGTCCCTGCTGGAAAAAATTCTGGAGGCCAGCAGGCACTTTAAGCCGCAACTTAT
>JAIRLQ010000124.1 GCA_031259345.1 Treponema sp. | reverse complement strand
GGCTGGGACGATCCCCGTATGCCGACCATCGCCGGACTCCGCCGCCGGGGATACACGCCGGAGTCCATCCGCAGCTTTGTGTCGCAAATCGGCATCGCAAAGATGGATAGCACCGTTGACATCGCCTTCCTCGAATACTGTCTGCGGCAAGATTTGAACAAACGGGCGCAACGGGTAATGGCTGTGTTAAAACCACTCAAACTCATCATCGAAAACTGGGAAGATGGAAAATTCGAAGAGCTTGAAGCGATCAACAACCCGGAGGACGCCACCGCCGGTACTCGCAGCATATATTTTGGGAAAGAGTTGTGGATCGAGCGGGACGATTTTCAGGAAGTTCCGCCGCCCAAGTATTTCAGGCTGTATCCGGGCAACTCCGTGCGCCTGCGTTACGGCTACATTGTCACCTGCACCGGCTGCGACAAAGACGCTTCGGGCGCCGTGTCCGCCGTGCGTTGCGTCTACGATCCCGCGACGAGAGGCGGTAACGCTCCTGACAACCGCAAAGTGAAAAGCACCATTCACTGGCTGTCAACGAAACACGCGATTCCCATAACCGCGCGTGTCTACGACAATCTTTTCGGCGTTGAAAAACCCATGGAAGTGGCGGAAGGCAAAACTTTCCTCGACAACCTCAACCCCAAATCCCTTGAGGTGATTCCCCTCGCGTATGCGGAGTCATTCCTCGCGGACGCAAAGCCGGAAGACCGCTATCAGTTTGAACGGCTTGGTTACTTTGCGCGCGATCCCGATGTCTTTGAGGGCATGCCCGTGTTCAACAAAACAGTCGGCTTAAAGGACACATGGAAAAAGATTGAGCGAAAATTATAGGGCGGGCGGCTGCCGGAAAAGTCCATGGCTCAATATTTTCATTACATCGTCAATCAGACTGTTTAGTTGTTGTTCGCTGATTTTTTTGTGGGTGAATATGGTCCTGAGGCATACAAAGTTGGCAATCCCCATCAGCGTCCACGCGGCGGTAGAGAGATCAACATCCACAAGCTCCACATCAAATTTTTTAAGGGCGCGTATATAACTTTCCGCGAAATTTGAATAATAGGACTCGAAGAGGCAAGGGTTGATATGGGCTGACCCCCATATTATTTTATAGCATTGGGGGTGTTCATTTCCGAACCGGACAAACGCTTTGATCCCTTCCCGTTCCATCTCGTACCGGCTTTTGCAACCCTCAATATGCTTGCGGAGGTACTTCTTGATTACCACGTAATAATTTCTGACTAAATAATTATAGATCGCGGTCTTGTCTTGGAAATAGATATAAAACGTGCCTACCGCAGCCCTGGCAAGCCTGCAAATATCAGTGATGGAAGTGTCATAAAATCCATTTTTATCGAAAAGCGTTTCGGCTGCTCCACAAATTTTACACATCCTTTCAAATCCCAACTGGGATTTTGGCTTGTTCACTCCCTTAATGGAAGACATATCATCTAAAAAAACATATTCCATTCACATGGCTCCCATAACGTTATTATCGACTCCGACTCAATTTTTCAAGGAGATCACCGCAAACTTTGCGGGTTTCTTGGGCATTCCTTACATAAAAAAACAGAGAATCCCGACTTTGCCGGGCAATTCGCAGAGTTTGACAATTCCAAAAATATAAAACAACCTCTTGCCAGTGAAGCCGCCACACGGTCTAAAACCGGAAGCGTGAGTGCAAAAGATATATATTAGTTTAACACATAGCGCGTGGATATGCAAGTGTCCGCAATGGCTCATGTAAAAACTAACCATAGGGGCTCGCAATTTACCCTCCGACAAGAAAGCGGGGGGTAGCACGTGAGGCTGACTCTGACACAAAAAAAGGCATTGACCGATGCAACCGGTCCGCGGTATCGGAATGCGGGGAAGGTGAACAAAAGCGCCATTCTGGATGAGTTTTGCCAGACAATCGGCTATAACCGCAAGCATGCGATTACCCTGCTCCGCCACGCCGGGAAGACCCAACTACGGCGCCTGGGCGCAGAGACCGTGAAGGTCAAGCTTACGGACCAGGGGCGCAGGAAACGGGCGTGTCAGCGGTTCTACGATGAGTCGACGGAACGGGCAGTCGTGACTATTTGGGAGTTTTCCACCGGGTCTGCGGCACACGGCTGGTCCCCTGATCCGGACGAACCTGTCCGTCCTGGCCGTCAAGTTTAGAATAGCGGCGGAAACACAGGCGAAACAGGCGAAGGCCAGCCGTTCCACCGTAAAACGGATGCTGCGCAGGGGAGTGGAAGCGGCGCAAAATCAAAGGAGCGGGGGCCACGAAGCCCGGAACCCTCCTCAAACAGCAGATTCCGGTCAGGATATTCTGGCGATGGGACGATAAAAAGGCCGGATTTTGTGAAATTGACACGTCTCCCACGACGCCGGCTTCGTTTGCGACGAATACGCCTTCACCCTGATCCTCACCGATGCCGCCACTTGCTGGTTCGAGTTCCGCGCGCTCAAAAACAGGGCCCAAAAATGGACCATAGCGGCTCTTCAGGACATCCTCGGCGGCTTTCCCGTCCCGCTCAAGGTCCTGGACAGCGATAACGGCGCCGAATTTATCAACTGGCATCTCAAAGACTGGCGTGAAGCCAACCACATCATTTTCGCCCGGCCCGCCAACATCACAAGAACGACAACGCCTATATCGAGCGGAAAACGGCGATGTGATCCGTAAAACGATCGGCTGCGGCCGCATCGCGGGAGAGCAGCCCCTCGCCGCCCTGGAAGCCGTCTACACGGCGCTCAATCCCCTCTACAACTTTTTCTACCTCAACCTCAAGAGTATTGACAAACGCCATGTCGGGCAAAAAAAAACGCCGGATCTACGAATTAGATCCCAAAACTCCTTTTCAACGGATCCTCGAACTGCCGGACGCCGAGGTTCTCCTCCCGCTCAAACAGCGGCTCATCAAGCAAAAAAATTCCCTGGACATCATCGCTCTCCAGGAACAACTGGATGCGGCTCTTGAACATCTTGACCATTTTGTTCATCGTGGTTCCGGTACGGGCACACACCCAAAACCCCATGGTTAGATTTTACCGTGAGATTCCGCCGGCCCCTCCGGTTAGATTTTTATGTGAGACATCTCGGTGTCCGCGGCGCCACATGAAAGCGGTTCCCACGGTTGCTTTTCATCTGAAGGACAGCCGCCTGGAGGCGCGAAAAATTTTTTAAAAAAATGAAAAAAAAGTTTGACAAGATATAAAACCTGCTGTAAGATGAATAATATTCATAATATGAGCAATGTTCATGTTAGAGAAACAGAAATGGATGGTGAGTATGAAAAAGGTGTTCATAGTAGATGGGCTGCGAAGTCCTATCGGTTCTTTTTTGGGAAGCCTCAAGTCTTTGGGGGCGGCGAAGCTTGGCGCCACGGTTATTAAAGCTTTGCTGGAAAGAAATGGAGTTGACGGCAAAATCGTGGATGAAGTGATTGCCGGCAATGTTCTTTCAGCCGGGGCTGGGATGGGAGTCGCCCGGCAAGCCTCAATCGGCGCGGGAATCCCTGTGGAAACGCCGGCCTATAGCATTAACATCCTGTGCGGCAGCGGCATGAAGGCTATTCTGAATGCGGTTTCGGAGATTCGGAGCGGCGAGGCGGAAGTCATTATCGCCGGGGGCATTGAAAGCATGTCGAACGCCCCGTTCCTGGCTCCGGCCAAGATACGGCAGGGATTCAAGATGGGAGACATTATTCTTGAGGATCATATGGTGAAGGACGGGCTTACCGATGCCTTTAACAACTGCCATATGGGCATTACCGCGGAGAATGTGGCGGAAAAATACGGAATCACCCGGGAAGCCCAAGATGAATTCGCCCTTAATTCCCAGCATAAGGCTATTAAAGCGGTTGACGCCGGGGAGTTCAAGAATGAAATCATCCCGCTGGAAATCACGGAAGGCAAAAACACCTTCGCTTTTGACACGGACGAGTATCCGAACCGCACGACCAACGTGGAAAAGCTTGCGAAACTGCGCCCCGCGTTTAAACCCAACGGTACTATCACCGCCGGCAACGCTTCCGGCATTAATGACGGAGCCTGTTTTTTTATCATTGCCGATGAAGATGCGGTGAAAAAACATGGCTTTAAGCCCCAAGCGGAGATCATCGCCACCGGCATAGGCGGCGTTGATCCCAAGGTTATGGGTTTGGGCCCGGTACCCGCCATCGGCGACGCGCTGAAAAAGGCTGGGATGAATCTTTCCGGCATGGAATATATTGAGTTAAACGAAGCTTTTGCCGCTCAAAGCCTTGGGGTTGTCAGGGAGTTGTCCGGACTTCATGGGGAAAGCGAGCAATCCATCCTCGGACGGTGCAATGTCAACGGCGGCGCGATTGCCTTGGGGCATCCCCTGGGAGCAAGTGGCGCCCGGATAACCGTTACGTTGTTGAACATTTTAAAGAAGCGGGACGCCCAATACGGGCTGGCAAGCCTCTGCATAGGCGGCGGCATGGGAACGGCAATCATCATCAGGAATATTCGCTAAAATTGTTAATTTTGAGTTCTTGATGACGTTATACAAGGAGTTGTCATGAACATTTTGTGTTCATGTTCAATATGACTGCCGTTGCAAGCGGCATAGTAAGGAGTTGAAGATGAGGTTGGCAGGAAAGACAGCGGTAATAACCGGAGGCGCCCGTGGTTTGGGCGGGGCTATGACAAAACTTTTTGCGGAAGAAGGCGCGAAAACAATCGCCTGTGATATGGGCGATCCCCAGACGGTATATGACAATGTGGAATTTTACAAGATCAATGTCACCGATGTGGAAGCTTGTAAAAAGTTTTTTGATTATGCTGTAGAAAAATATAAAAAAATAGATATTCTAATAAACAACGCCGGCATTACCCGGGATGCCATGACGAGAAAGATGACCGATGAAATGTGGAACGCGGTTATTGATGTGAACCTAAAAGGGGTGTTTAACCTCACGCGGCTGGTCGGACCCCATATGGAAGAGACCGGAGGCGGCAGCATCATCAATATTTCCAGTGTGGTGGGGGAATACGGAAATATCGGGCAAGTCAACTACGCCGCTTCAAAGTCCGGCGTCATCGGCATGTCAAAAACATGGGCAAAGGAATTCGCCCGGAAAAAGGTTCCGGTGCGGTGCAACGCGATAGCTCCCGGCTACATTATGACCGACATTTTGAAGACGGTTCCCCAAGAGTTGCTGGATAAATTTGCCGCAGCCACAATGCTGGGAAGGCTTGGACAGCCCGAAGAAATCGCCCATGCGGCGCTGTTCCTTGCGAGTGATGAATCGTCTTATGTAACCGGTACGGTTCTCTCGGTCAACGGCGGCATGAGGCTGTAAGCTTCGGAGGTTTTTATGGTGCATGCGGGAATCGTTGGAACAGGAATTTACATTCCTGAAGCGAGAATGACAGCCCGGAAGATTTCCGAGTCGACGGGCGGCGTGTGGAGCGAGCAGGCGGTTATTGACAAGCTGGGGATCGTCAGCAAGCCGATTCCCGGACCCGGCGATGGGACTCAGGAAATGGGCGTCCGCGCCGCGCTGGACTGCCTTGAAAACACCGGCGTGGATCCCAAAGAAATAGATCTGATCCTCTGTATCGGGGAAGAATGGAAGGAGTATCCGCTCACCACTTCAGCCCTCTATATCCAAGACAAGATAGGGGCGGCAAACGCCTGGGGCATTGACGTCCAGAACCGGTGCTGCACCTGCGTGTCGGCGATTAAGATTGCGGTAGACATGATCTCTGCGGATCCCGCAATTAATACGGTTATGGTAGCCGGAGGATACCGCAACGGGGACTTTGTGGATTACACCGACAAAGATATGTCCATGATGTTTGATCTTGCCGCCGGTGCCGGGGCGATGATCCTCAAGAAAAATTATAGCAAAAATATTGTTTTGGGGTCGCACATTATCGCCGATGGCTCTCTCTCCAGGACGGCGGGGGTGAAGATCGGCGGGATCAACGAACCCTTTACCCGTGACACTATTGAAGCGGGATACCGGTCGCTCAAACTGTTTGACGCCAGAAAAATGAAGGACCGGCTGAATGAGGTAAGCATGAAGAACTGGTACACGTGCATAGACGAAAGCCTGCGGAAGGGTAATAAAACCCGCTCCGATATAGGGTACCTTGCCATACTGCACTTCAAAAAATCCGCGCATCTCGCGCTGTTGAAGGATCTGGGCCTTCGGGAAGATCAGTCTATCTATCTGGATCAGTACGGTCATCTTGGACAGATTGATCAGATCCTTTCGATACACCTGGGAGTACAGAGCGGAAAGATTAAGGCTGGTACTAATGTAGTTACCCTGGCGGCCGGTATCGGGTATGTCTGGGCCGCAAATTTGATCCATTGGGGTTAAGACTGAATGCAGGTATTTTTACAGACATTCATTAATAGTTTACAAAACATCGCGCTCTACTCCATGGCGACTATCGGTATTGTATTGATCTTTCGCACTTCTATTACAACTAACTTCGCCCAGGGGATGATGGGTACTTTTTCGGCGTTTTTTGCGGCGAATTTTACCTTATACCACGGTATGCCCTTTTGGGTTGCCATGGTTCTGGGCGCGGTGATCGCCTTTTGTTTCGGCTTTCTCATCGACGCGGGGATCATCCGCCAGGGAAGGCAGGTAAACGCCTCTGGCCGGCAGATGATCACCATGGGACTTATGATGATCTTTTACGCGATCATGCCGGTTATCTATGTTACGATTACTACCCGGACGCCGAATATTCCCAAATTCACCTACGAAAATATTGATTTTTCTTTTTTGGGTCAGGAACTCTACATCACCGAACACGCATTGATCTGTGTGATTATTGCGGTGGCGGGGTTGAGCATTCTATTTGCTCTGCTCAAGTTTACAAAATGGGGAATGGGCCTGCGGGCAACCGCATCGAATGAAACGGTTGCCCAGATGATGGGGATAAATACGAAGCTTATTACCGGCGTGACCTGGGGAATAGCGGAGCTTTTCGTAGCGGTTTCCGCTTCTTCTACCGCCATGTCTTTGAACGCGGGGATGATGGGGACTGTGCAGATATATGGATTTTTAGCCTGTGTATTGGGAGGGGTCTCCAGTTTTTGGGCGCCTATGGTTGGATGCGTACTGATTCCGTTGTTCCTGAACTATTCTGCTATATTGTCACCGAAATGGGCCGGATTAATTTCCTTTATCCTGATTATGTTGATCATTCTGGTCAGGCCCAACGGTTTGTTTGGGAAACGGTTTGTGAAAAAGGTATAAGGCAAATATGAAACAAAGTTATGTGAATCAGGGCATTGCAGGTGTTTATACCGTTAAAACCGGTTGGAACAGAATTACCCGGCATCCTTTTTTTGGTTTTATTCTGTTCGGGATTGGGATGATCCTCGTCCAGGTTTTGCAAAGATTTGGCCTTGTAAATTATTCCTTTGCCAAGGCCTTGGGGCAGACGGCGATTTATGGGATTGCCGCCCTGGGTTTTAGTTTTCTGTTGGGCTATGCGGGGCTTTCAAGTTTGGGGACGGCAGGCTTCGCGGGACTGGGGGCATATCTCACCGGTTTTTTATTAAACGCCTATACCCAGCTTCCTTACTTTGTAGTACTGATTGCGGTTGTGCTGGTTTCCATATTGCTGGGTGTTTCGGTAGGCTTCATATCCCTGCGGATCGAAGGGATTTTTTTGGCCATCGTTACCTTGGGACTGTCCGAAGTACTTGGGCAGGTTTTTTTGAATGCCGAATTTACCGGTGGCCCCAACGGGATGCGGACGGGGTATATCAGGATTCTGCCGAACCTTCTGAATTTGAAGACTAATATTTCGATGCTCTATTATATTGTTACAGCTGTTTTGGTACTCCTGATGCTCCTGACCAGCAACTTGATCGCCAGCCCCACAGGGCGGGCGATGCTGGCGATGAAAAATAGCACTTCCGCTGCCCAGTCCATGGGGATCAGCCTTCTGAAATACCGGTTGCTCGCATTTATTCTGGCCACCACCTATGCGGGGATTGCGGGTTCTCTTCACATGATTTATGGACAATATACCGATCCGGTACAATGGACTATCATGTTTTCTCTAAATATTCTCGCGGCCTGCCTTGTGGGCGGGGCCAAGTCAATATGGGGTGTCTTGATTGGGGCATTGATTATTTTCGGTTTGACACCCCTCTTCTTTCAGGATATTACGTTTCTGAGGAACAATTCATGGGTAATGAGCGTAATTTCCGGCGCTCTGATTATCCTGGTTGTTATGTTCTTCAAAGGCGGCATTATACAGTTGTTTGGGAATTTATTGATGTGTATACAGAATTGGCGGAAGAAAAAGAGGGAATACCGTTTTGGCAAAGACGAATAACACGACCCGGACAAGCCGGTCACGTTTCAGTGAACGGCTCAGGGAACACTATTATTTCCTCATCGGGCAGCTTGACGAGGCGAGGGTGGAAAAACTGGGTATTCGGGCAGGCATGATTGAACAATATATGCCCATACGGCGGCAACGACTGAATAGTAGAATAGAAAAAAAACTTGCCTTGTTTGATTATGCGGCGGAAAAGGAACTCTCCGCGCTGCAAGACAAATTTTTGCCGGCGGAAGATGTTTTTAAAAGAAAATATGCCCAAAAAGAGGATATTCTGAATAAACAGTACCGGCTGAAATTTCGGGAGTACCGTCAAAAACTGCGCCGTACTGAAGGTATTGTAGACGCTGACAACAATCTTACCGGAGAACTTTCCGATGAATCGGCAAAA
>JAIRLQ010000295.1 GCA_031259345.1 Treponema sp. | reverse complement strand
TCTTCCGATCTATGTTCCTGGTTACACGCTTCACGGCCTGATCGTTATCCTCGGATCCGCCGCCTTCATCTGCGGTGAGATTTTCATACTCACCCACATCAATACGCCGGTTGTATTCGTGGACGGTAGAATGTACCGGGTGTTTTTTAACCAGATTCATAAGTTTGCAATCTTCGCGCTGCTCCCTCATGGCGTTAATCATCGTCGCCTCGATGTCCTGGACCTCCATAGCACGACCGCCCGTAAACTGGGCGGAATCGGACCCGTATCCGGCAGCAAGGGCTTTTACCAATTCCTGCTCGGACATGCTGGCGCTTTCAACGCCAGCCTCTACCGTGGAAAAAAATTCATCCATAGCGTTTCGCTCCTTTTTTATGCGCTGAATTTCTTCGCCAGAAATTCCTGATATTTCTGATCTAGCTGGAAATTGGGATCCCGGAGAGACTTGTTGATCTGTGTCTCAATTTTCATGCTATCCCAAAAATCCAATTCACCCGCAGCCACGGCCTTTGTCATGATTTCCGTGGTCTTATCCTTGGTTTCCGTGGTGAATTGTTTATGCCGCCGCTCTCCCGGCTTTGGCTGATTCAGCAGTCCGCCCTTCGCCAGGGCCGCGGCTTCAACCGCGCTGGTGATCCCTTTTTTGGGGGCCGGTGTACCGGCAATGGCTTCAAGAGCTTCGACCATTGATTTTTTAAATTCCCCATCTTGAGTTCCCTGTTCGGTCAGTTTATTCAGGGCCTTCAATAAAGCATCCTGACCTTCGACAACTTCTTCCAGCTTGTCCGTCAGGGCCTTGATAACTTCGGTAACTTCGACTTCATCATCGCCGTCATCATCACCGCCCTCATCGGCCCCAGCCGCCGCCTGCTGTTCAGGTTCATCGGGATCCGGATCATCCGACTTCTTGACATTACCGCCGCCTATAGACTTTTTCAGGTTCTCGATAATGTCGGAAAACAGTTTACCCTTTGCCATAGGTAAAACCTCCTTAAATTTCTCGTGATTATTTACAATCTCCCCGATAACATCGTAAGAGACCGCATTTGACAAACCAAATTGTTTAAGATAATCCTCCGCTTCTTCCACGCTGGCAATAACGCCGCCAGACAACGCTTCAACCAGCCTTTTCATCGCTTCATCAATGGAAGCATCGCCCTGTGTCTGCAAAGCCCTTCCCCCGGCAAACTCGGCATGATCCGTGCCGTGCCCGGCAGCAAGGGATTTTACAAATTCAAGGCTGGACATGGATTTTGAAAGAAAGGCGGGGGAAACCGTGGAATTGACCGGCACTATCGTTAGGGCTATGTCATTCCACAATACCGAAACCACATTGCCGACATTGACGCCTTTCTCAATTTTGGAGCGGACACGGGGGGCAAGGCCGCCAACGCTGGCCTTTACCCTTGTGGAATGGCTTTTAAGCAGATCAATGAATTTCTTGGCGTGTTCTTTGGCGGCGTACAGAATTCCCTTTACAAAAGTCCGGTTTCCTTTTGTATAAACCCCTATGGGCTCCCCGATTACCCGGTCGTAGTCAATTTCTACATCCCCATTAGGCCCTATTCTCCGGTGTTTATGATCATCGGAAACAACGCCATTTGACAGGAAATAGTCTTTGCTTTCCAATAAAGCACGTTGCAATACCCGTTGTTGCTCTAAATCAAGGTTTTCATTGGAGGCTTCCACTTCAAAAACGATATTCCCGTCTTCGTTAAGTCCTACGGACCCTTTCTGGAGTACCATTTCGAGGAAAATTTCTTGTCCGTTCCCGTTCAAACCGTCCAATTCCAACCCCTTTTTTAGGCATAAAAAAACGGCTAGACATGGGTTTCCCCACATCCAGCCGTTCTCTTGAATTACGTCAACGTCTGACTTTATATTGCTCCCCATCCTGTGGGGAAATTATGTCAATCTACTCTGTATATTATATACAGATTTTTTTTAAGGTCAACTACATTATGCAAAGACTTCCTGAACCAGTCTTTCCAATTCCCCATACATAGCATAATCGGAAAGTTCTGTCAATTCTTTTGCGATTGATTCATAGTACCACTGAATATCCTCTTTTCCGGCGTTAAACCGTTCCCAGAGTTTGCCCCCTATGGCGGCTTTATCGGAGGCCATTGATCGCAGATTCGAGAGTTTGTCGGCGCAACATACCAACCGGGCTTCAAAAGAATCCGCCGCCAGATGGTCAATAGCGGCCTGTTTCCGCTCTTTCCAGGATTTTGACTTATCCTCCGATTCGGCGGAAACAAGCTGTAGTACATTCGCCCCAAACCGGTTCTTTATCTCATCCGGGGTTGCATTGGTATCCTCAAGGGTATCATGCAGGATTCCGGCGATTATGACCTCCTCGGGACAGCCGTTTTCGGTCAAAATCTGCATGACTTCCATAGGGTGGGCGATATAAGGTATATCAGACCCTTTTCTCACCTGCCCGGAGTGTTTCCGGGCGGCAAAGGTTATGGCTTCATGAATGGGATTACTGAAGCGCAATACCGGCCTCTTTGAATA
>JAIRLQ010000254.1 GCA_031259345.1 Treponema sp. | reverse complement strand
GCAGCCCGTGGAATGTAAGGTTCCGGCGCCGTTGTTCGTTGACATATCCCTCGGGCGGCTTCATTTCCTCCGCGGTCAGCTTCTTTCCCGGGATTCCGGTTGCCCGGATACAGGTGTATTTCCGGCCGGCTTCGTCCCAGTAACGGACATACCAGAAATACCCGGCCTTGGTCAGTTTACGGTAAATACAATAGGGCGCGTGGGGTTTCAACAGACGCATAATCTCACCTTCCCCCAAGGCAAGGCCCGGTATCAATGTACCTTGCTGTGTACCTCGGGGCTTTTTGTGTGATACAGCTTCCGTTGTTCGGTCAGCTAATTCCTTGCTCTATAAGCAATTAAACACTGGGCGATACTGGATTTGAACCAGTGACTTCTACCGTGTGAAGGTAGCACTCTAGCCACTGAGTTAATCGCCCAAAAAACTGTCATAGCCGGTAAAGTCCGGGGCCGCTTGCGACCAATAATACGCATTCTTATGCTATCACTTTTGTTTAAATTTTGTCAACGCCATATACAGCCCGTAAAAGAATATCTACAATACAGAGCCATTCCCAAAATTCAGTTAGTTTCGGGAAAGCCTTTACAATCATAGTAATAAAAGAATTTTTCCTGTATAATAATTCATACGATTTATCGATAAAAGTATTTTTGACATTCAATTTATAGTTTTTTTCTTTTATAATTCCTTATAAATGAAAGAGTTAATTTTTATGAGCTTTAGCTTTTATAGTTGGAACGGAAATTGCTGATAAATAAACATGAGTGATCTGCGGTTACCGGCGCTGCCTTATACCCGGGATTTAAAAACAGAGCTTATAAGAAAGCTGATTCATTTTCTCATCGCTTTTTGTCCCGTAATGGCAGGGCTAAGCCGGAATGTAACAATCGCTTTTCTTGCTGCGGGGGTGCTGTCCTACACCGCCTTCGAGGTTCTGCGTCTTGCCGGCGTCAAAGTGCCCATAGTGTCTTCCATAACTGCCGCAGCCTCGCGGGCCCGTGATGAAGGCCATTTTGTTCTAGGGCCTGTTACCCTGGCATTGGGCGCCCTTTTCTCCATTTTGGCATTTTCGCCTGCGGCAGCAGCCATTGCCATTTATGCTTTGGCTTTTGGGGACGGCCTTGCCGGTCTTGTTGGCAGGTTTTTGGGCCGTTTCCGGCCGGCTTTTATGAACGGCAAAAGTATCGAGGGCTCTTTGGCCTGTTTTATCGCCGTTTTTATTGCCGCTTTTAGGGTATGCGGCAGCCTTCAGCTTGCCGGTGCCGTAGCTGTAACAGCCACTTTTGTTGAGGCCTTCCCCCTGGAAGACTACGACAATCTAATGCTGCCCCTGTCTGTTGGCTTTGTGGTACAGGTCTTCCTATAACCACAGATACACTTTGTGCAGTTTTGTGCAAATGAGCCATGTCCCCGCCCCAAGAAATAAAAGCCCAAGTGCGGGGGTAACCCAGGTATCAGAGTTTAAAAGGATATTTCTCCCCAGATAAACAAGAACGCTCCCCGCGGCAATAAAGATGTATTCTTTTGCGCTGCGGGTAAAGGATGAAACAATAAAACTAATTGCGGTAATCAGCAGTATCCCCCACTCGATCATAACGAGCATGGAAGAATAACCCAGCAGCATCTTCAGGCTGGAATCCCAGGAAAGACCGTCGATGGGGATGCCGCCGGCTATAATAAGGGCGGCGGCGATGATAATAAACACGATATTCTGCTGCTTTTGTGTTTCTAAACCGGCCGCGCAGACCGAAGCGGCAAAAAGCGAAAAAAGTCCGAAATACCTGCCAAAGACAAGCGCCCGGGTTGACATAACAAGGTACACATTGGAAAGTTCCATTTCTATTTTTAGGGGAACCATAAGCCTGACACATTCAAAGGCAAGGGAAAAGGCAAAAAGACTGATATAAAGGATCTCCTGGGATTGGGTTTTTTCAAAAGAATGATAGATTAGAATGACGGATACCAGCGAACAGCCTACCGCCGCAAGGGTGGTTACAAAGGGAACATAGGGGGCGGCTTTTATAAAGCCCGAAAAAAACCCCTGGACAATCCCCTGTGAACGCCGGACAGCTTCGGCGCCTGCTTCGGGGTAGGCCGGAAATATCTTCCAGGCGGCTACAACTGCAACAACTGCCGCCGCGGCTGCAATGGCTATCTCCGCTTTAAAGCAGTTGTTTCTTACTTGAATGGTCATAGTATAAGAATAGACCAGGGCGCTTTCAAACTCAATAGACTTGTTCAATAATCCGGTTGGTTATTTGGGACAGCCCCAACTCTAATAGACTAAAGGCCAGACCTTTGGCCTTAAGCTTTTCAGAATTAAACGGGTTCTGAAAGCGGCTCAATTCCTGGGTTTTTCTTCCGATAATGATGAAGAGGAGAGCCTCATGGTGAAAAAGAAAACATTTTGCGCGTTTATTATGATCCTTATACTGGGCGTTTTTCTGTGGGCAGGCGATACCGCTGTTTTTGTAGATCTTGGTTTTTCTCCTGATGGCAGGATCTATATGTTCGGTCAATACGGAGTTGAATCCGGCAGTTTAAAACCCTGGGCGGAACTTTTTGCGGTGGATGTGCCAAAAAATAATTTTGTTGCCAATGGCAAGGTTTCTTATGTTCATAACAGGCCGGTAGCCGCGGGCCAGGACGGTTCCGGCGCGTTATTTAAAATTATTGCCGGAAACGCCGCTCTTGCGGGACGCTATAACATTGATTATTGCTTTCAGGGGCAGTCCCTTTATATAGATTTAAACGGCCAGGGCACCGCGCCGGGCGAAAGCATAGAATTCAGGGATTTTGAAAGCGGCGCCAGTTATCGGGCGTCCCTGGTTTCTTCCGTTGAAGGCGAAGGGGAAAATCTTAAATCTTCTTTTTATATCGAGCTTGAACGTACCGGCAAAACCGGCGCCCGCAAGGCATATACCGTAGGAAACCCCCAGATTAAGCGGCCCCTGGTAGCGTCATACCGGATCCGGAAAGTGATAATTGCCCCCCAAGACGGCTCAATGATACTGGTCATCGAAATGAAAAAACAAAACGGCGCGGGCTTTGATATACGCTATATGGTAGAAGCCCTGCAGCTTTAGGAAAACGCGCAAAAATGCCATGTTATTCCCGCGCGGGCCCTTAGGAAGTATAGGGCCTCCACAGTTGGGTTACCCCTTTGCCATCTTCGTAAAGACGGCGAAGGTAAAAGCGCGGCTCCGGCGAAAGCCGCCGCCAAAGGCTTTCTTTCTGCAATTCTGCCGCTAAATACAGTATTTCTTCGCGGTTTAAGACTTCCCGTTTTTGTAAAAAGAGATAATCGCCCGCGGGCAGTCCCACAACCAGCCCTGAGGCAGCCCCCGGCGGGGCATGTTTATTGCCCAGGCCGGGCAGCCCCACAACCGGCCCTGCGGCAGCCTCCTGAGGGGCATGTTTATTGTCCCTGCCGGGCAGAGCCGTAAGGCCCGTAAAAACCAACTGCCCCGGGAAAAGCCCTTCCGCAATTTCAAAGGCGTTCGCCTTGTCCCTTTCAAGCTCAAAACAAAAAAGCCGCTCCCCGCCGGACTCTTGCCATGAAAAAGGATCCGCCGCTAAAGGGCCCGCCGCTTTTAAAGGCAGATACAAAAGCGGCGCCATCAGTCTAAGTACAAGAAATTCGGTTTCCATGTTTTAACCTGTTGTAAATATTGTGGAAACTGTACGAAAAAATTCCAAAACCGTAAAGCGCCCCGCATCCCAAAGCCGTAAGTAATATAGAAATTCATACGGAGGTTGTTATGAAATCTTACTGTTCCTTGATTAAATTGCTTTTGCCGTTTGCGCTGGTGTTTTCCGCCTGTGCCTGTTCCAGCGAATCCGCCATTCAACAGGTGTTTGAAGATTCGGGCCAGGCGCCGGTTTTTCTGGATTGCAGGGCTGTTTCTTCCACCGAAATTGCCTTTACCTTTTCCCATCCTGTCAAAGTAAGCTTTGTCCGCTTTGCCCCGCCGCTTGAGCTTGTTTCCATAGAAGAAGGCGAAACCGTTACCGTTAAAACGGCCCAGCCCCTGGAAGGCGGGGAAAAATTTACCGCCGATATTCTGGTGGAAGATGAAAAGCGGAATACCCTTAATGTGCTTACCCCATTTAGAGCCAGAAACGACAGAATTCCAAAGATACTTATTAACGAATTAAGGACCGAGGCGGCATCCAAGTCTGACGCCAGGGCCAGGGTTGAATTTGTGGAACTTTATACCCTAAGCGAAGGCAACCTGGCAGCTTTGCAGCTTTTTATTGCGGGTGACAACATAACAAAGCCGGTTTTGGAATTTCCGTCTATAGAAGTTTCCCGGGGGGAATACATCGTTGTACACCTTCGTACAAGGGAAGAGGGCTCTGTTGACGAGACGGGACAGGATCTTTCGCTTTCAAACGGCATGGACACCCTGCCGGACGCCAGGGATATCTGGGTAGCCGATGACAAAAAGCGCCTGAACAAAAACGCTCTTGTGTATCTAATGGATCAGGACGGTTCTATCATCGACGGGGTTGCCATTACGGACAAGAGCGAAAATGATACCTGGGGGAAACCGGCCCAGGAAGCCGCCGCCGCCCTTTTTGGGAACCAGGGAGTATGGCGTTCCGCAAGCGGCGGTACGACGCCCCCAGGCCCGAATGACGCGGTTAACTGCGGCCCCATTAAAACCAGCACAACCAAAAGCATTTCCAGAAGGAACTTTGAAGATACCAATACCGCGCAAGACTGGTACCTTACGGCCCAAGGTAAGGCAACACCCGGAGAGGCAAACCAGGGGGAGATTTAAAACCGGAGGCGGAACTTGAGCAAAAACGGCTGCGTCCGGGCACTAAAGAAGCTGTCCGCGGCCTAAAAGCCGAACAAGGGTTTCAAACTTTTTGGACAGCCCCGGGCGCGGTTATAGCAGATTTTTGAAAAGCCCTTCGATTTCTTGTTTGGGAAGGGCGCCGACTTTTTGATTTGCGATATTCCCGCCCCGGTAAACCACCAGGGTGGGAATCGATACAATCCCGTGTTTTGCCGCGAGATCGCCCGCTTCATCTACATTTACTTTGCCCACTTTGATTTTGCCCGCGTATTCCTGGGCCAGTTGATCGATAACGGGGGCAATCATCCTGCAGGGACCGCACCAGGAAGCCCAAAAATCCAGAAGCACCGGCACCGGGGATTTTAGCACCTCTTCTTCAAAATTGGCGTTTGTAATTTCAATATGTTCGCTCATGCTTTTCCTTTTTTAATAGCCCGGCTTTAGTCCGCCTGTTCCTTTCTTTTTGCGGGATAAGAGGTTACAAAAGTGCCGTATTCAATATCAACCACCTCTTCCGTTCTTTTTATATCTACGGGCTTGGGGTTTAGTTCCTGAATAACGGTAATGGCCTTATTCTTTTCTATTACTTCATCAATTATTTTGCGGACAGTATAGGGCCTGCGCACCGTGCCGTAACGGGGCAGCATTCCGCCAATGCCGGACACAAATACCGTGCCGTAGTTGAACAGCTTGCCCAGCAGCTTTTGAACGCATACAAGGCTTTCTATCTTATCAATGGGCATATCGACAACAACGGTGGAAAAAACGCCGCGCTTTACCATAAGCCGCTTATTGGTTATGTAGTATTCTATGCTAAAATATTCCACTATCTGCCAGAGAAAACAGATCCCCGTAATTATAAAATTCGCCAGAATAAGGTAATGAATTACCGAAACAGCCGGCTGCAAAACAAAAGCCGGTATTAAAAGGGAATTCAGGATGATTTTTATGATGACCAGGGCCAGCGAGAAAAACAGGGCCAAAAGCGGCCGGATTAGGAAAAACCAATGAACCTCGGGAGTGTAAATAACACGCTCGCCCTTCTGCAAATTTTTCTTTTTGGCTAACTTCATAATTTTTTCCCTCTATATAGTGTGGTTTAGGGGCCGAAAAACTCCTGAATTATTATATAATGCCTATACTGAGTTGTCAATGAAACTTTTGTTCCCGCAGGACAAAAGCGTGTACTTTGAACTAAAAGGGGAGGGGAAAAAGGCCGATACGGAACGGTTTTAGGAAACCGCGCACAGACCTGCCGGGCCCCCCGCGGCAGGCAAAAAAAACCGGGCCCGCGGCAATGCGGGCCCGGCAGGAAAGCCGCGGTTTTTGGCGCTTTCTTACGGGACAAGCACGGTGATAATGCCGGTCCAGGGGCCCATGAGGCCCGTCTTGGTCTGCCAGCACGCGGCGTAGGCGCAGCGCTTCCCCTGGTCTTCGGCGCGGAAGGTTACGGTAACGTTGTTGCGGCTGTAGAGCTTGGAAGAAGGGAGGGCTTCGGGGTCTACGGGCACCGCCTCGCCGTCTTCCAGCACCGCTTTACGCAGCACCACGCCGCCGTAGCCCTCGGGCACTGCTTTTGACCCCGTTTCTTCGACCGTCCAGGCGATTTTGTGCTGCCTGACGTTGGTAGGTATAACGGTAAGCCCCACATGTTCCTCAGGCGTGCCCACGGGGGTGTGGGTTGTATCGCCGGGGACCACACCGGCGTCCACCAGCCCCGCTTTGGGGATGATGGGATTTTTTAGGCGGAAGTTGATCATAACCCGTGCTTTGGCCTTAAAGTCTTCTTTGGCCTCGTTTTTGGCCTCCGTAAGGGGCTGGTTCCTGCCCGGCCCGGAAGTCTGGCTGTAAAGGTTCATA
>JAIRLQ010000228.1 GCA_031259345.1 Treponema sp. | reverse complement strand
TACCGCCGCTTTATATAGGAGTAATCATTAACACTGCGTGTTAATGTCCGATTTAACATAAGCGGCGATACCGCCGCTTTATATAGGAGTAAACATTAACACTGCGTGTTAATGTCCGGTTTAACATAAGCGGCGATACCGCCGCTTTATATAGGAGTAAAAAGAATGATTGACGTATCGCTTAAAAATCTAAGAGATCTGTTTCCCGCCGATTTTACCGAGGAAGAAAAAGCCCAGGCCCAAACACAGTTCCTAAAAATCCTTTCCCTGGAGGCCCACCAGTTTTACGGCGGTAAAATGCAGACTGTGCCCAAGGCGGGTATTTTCGGGTTTAACTGGTTTAACGTATGGTACACCCCGGGGGTATCAAAAATTTCTACCACTATTCGCGAAGACAGGGATGCCTCCTTTGGCCTTTCAAACCGGGGCAATTTGGTGGCAGTGGTTTCAGACTCTACCCGTGTTTTGGGGGACGGTGACTGTACGCCCCCGGGCGGCCTTGGCGTTATGGAAGGCAAGGCTATGCTGATGAAATACCTGGGCGGCGTTGACGCCGTGGCCCTCTGCGTGGATTCAAAAGGCCCGGAGGGCAAGAACGATCCCCATAAAATCATCGAATTTGTAAAAATGGCGCAGCATTCTTTTGGGGCGGTTAACCTTGAAGATATAAGCCAGCCGAACTGCTTTAAGGTGCTGGACGATCTGCGGGAAGCCTGCGAAATCCCCGTCTGGCACGATGACGCCCAGGGTACCGCCTGTATTACTTTGGCTGGTTTACTTAACGCCCTTAAACTTGCGGGCAAAAAATTAAAAGATGTAAAAATCGTTCTTTTGGGCGCCGGGGCTTCCAACACCACCATTGCCCGCCTTATCCTAAGCGACGGCGGCGACCCCGCCAAGATGATTGTTTTTGATTCCAAAGGCAGCCTTCACCTTGGCCGTGAGGATATAAAAAACGACAAGCGCAATTACCGCAAATGGGAAATCTGCGAAAAAACAAACCCGGGCCGTTCCCCTTCAATGGACGAAGCCATGAAAGGCGCCGATGTCCTTATCGCCCTTTCCACCCCGGGCCCAAATACCGTAAAACGGGAGTGGGTGCGTTCCATGGCGGATAAAGCTATTGTGTTCTGCTGCGCGAATCCGGTACCCGAAATTTGGCCCTATGCCGCGAAAGAAGAGGGGGCCTTTATCGTGGCCACCGGCCGGGGCGATTTCCCCAACCAGGTAAATAATTCGGTATGCTTCCCCGGCATCCTTAAGGGCGCGCTTTTGGTACGGGCAAAAAAAATCACCGACGGCATGGCCATACGCTGCGCCCACTCTATCGCCGACTTTTCGGAAAAGCGCGGCATTAACCCGGACAATATCGTAGCCACTATGGAAGAAACCGAAGTCTTTGCGGTAGAAGCCGCCGACACAGCCCAGCAGGCAATTAACGAGGGCGTCGCCCGGATCAAGTTAAGCTGGGACGAGGTTTACAACAAAGCCAAGGCGGACATCGAGGCCGCCCGCCGCCTTACCGATGACCTTAAAAAACTGGGGCACATCAAAGAACCTCCGGCGGAACTTTTGGAAAGCGCCCTTAACGCCGCAATTAAAGCTGTCAGGAAATAAACAATGACCATAAACATCCCCTATTTGGACAGGGCCTTTCCCCTTGAAGCGGATGATAAAAACCTTCTTGCCATTGCCTTCCCAAATGAAATTGACGCGCCGCAAAGCACAAAGGAAACCATCCGCAATGCCCTTGCTTCCCCCTATGGGCGGGAAGGGCAGGGGAAAGGCCCGCCCCTTGGGGAATTCCTTTCCGGCGGCAAAAAGCTTCTCATCATTATAAACGACGCCACCCGTCCTACTCCAACGGAAACAATTCTTAGGGGGATACTTCCGACAGCCGCCGCCCAGGGATACGGGACGGGAAGCATCACTTTGATAGTGGCCACCGGCGCCCACCGCGCGCCTACAGAAGACGAGTACCGCCAGATTCTGGGGACATTTTACGGCGCCCTCCGCCCCCGCTCTATCCACCACGATGCCCGAAACGAAAGCGGCATGGTTCAACTTGGCGCTACCCGCAACGGCACGCCCATTTTGCTTAACAAACATATTTTTGAAGCCGACCGAATCATCGTTACGGGCAGCGTGGAGCCGCATTACTTTGCAGGTTTTACCGGAGGGCGCAAAGCGTTTCTGCCGGGGGTGGCCGCCTTTCGTACCATAGAAGCAAACCACCGCCTGGCGCTTTCCCCCAATGCCTGTTCTCTGGCTCTTGAGGGCAACCCTGTCCACGAAGACATGATGGACGCCCTTGGGCTTATCAAAGCCCCGGTGTTTTCGATAATGACTGTATTGGACAAGGAGCAGGGAGTCGCCGCCGCCACGGCAGGGGATCTTATGGCTTCGTTTTACGGCGCCGTGGAAATTGCCCGCAGGATCTTCTGCGTCCAGGTTCCGCAAAAGGCCGACATTGTGATATCGGTGGCAAAGTTCCCCATGGACATTGATCTTTACCAAAGCCAAAAAGCGATTGACAATGGGGCGGCGGCGTTAAAAGACGGCGGAACGCTTATCCTGGTTTCATCCTGCCGCGACGGCATTGGGGACGAAGGCTATGCAAAACTTTTGTCCGGCTCCAAAAGCCCGCAGGACGCCATAGAAAAGATCCGGGGCGGCTATAAACTTGGCTACCACAAAGCGGCCAAAATGGCTGCCGTCTCCGCCCGCGCCACTGTCGCCGCTGTTACGGAGCTGCCCGAAGAACGCCTAAAAAGCCTTTTCATCGAAAGCGCCAAAACGCCCCAGGAAGCTGTAGACGCCGCCCTGGCGCGGGCAAACGCAAAAGGCATCGCGCTGCCAAAGATCCTCATCCTTCCCGATGGCTGTGTGACGGTGCCGGAAGTTAGCTAATACAAACAGGGCGCCCGGGCGCTGCCCCGGCTGGGTGCTAGATGGTCGAAACTCCTTACGCGCTGCGCGCCGTTTGTTGTTTTACATGTATTGTCTTAGTGTTGGGTTTTCTGCGTATAACATTTTCCTGGTCGTCGTTTCGCCATACGCACCGCCGGGGAAGCTGCCCGGCGCCCTGTTTGCTTTATCGACAAATATGCTTTTTTTCTGCCGGTGTTAGTTACAAGCCTCGCCCGATAAAGCGCGGCGGTGCATCGTCCGGCGTCAAACTGCCCGGCGTCCTGTTTGCGTTGACCGCAAATGCGCTTGCGTTGTGGTGGGGCGGGAGCGGTGCTGGCTGTCAATGTTGTTTTTTACAAAAAAAATGCGGGGCCTTGCGCTTGCGCATGG
>JAIRLQ010000213.1 GCA_031259345.1 Treponema sp. | reverse complement strand
TCAGGCCGCGCCCCTCCAGGCCGCCGTATCCCCGTGAGGGCCTTTCATTTTTCCCTGGAAAAAGTTCTGGAACTCAAGGCTTACCGGGAACAGGAAACCGAAATAGAACTGGGCCGGGCTATCGGCGACCTCTCGCGTATTGAAAACAACATCAAAACGGTGGCGGAGGACCGCCACCGGGCCGCGGCGGAACGGTTCTCGCCCAACAACAACGCGCTGCAAATTCTCAACTACGACAATTATATTATCCGGCTCGATCAGAAACGGGACGCCTTGCTGGAAGAAGCCGCCCGGGCGGAACTGGTGGTGGAAGAAAAACGGAACCGCTACCTTGAAGCCTCCCGGGAACGGAAAGTGCTGGACAAGCTCCGGGAAAAACGGGAAAAAGAATACCGCAAAAAAATGTTCGCCGAGGAGACAAAGGCCCTGGACGATATTTCCGGGGGCGTTTTGGCCCGGAGGCAGATGAGCGGCGGCGGGTTTTAAGGGAATCGCCGGACTTCAGTTTTTAGAGGGTTTTCTTACCCCTAATAATTTTTCTCAATTGAGCCTGTTTCAAAACCCGGTTGGTTTTTCACCGGCTCTTGCGGTTTTTCAGGCCAGGGCCTTACAAAACCGCGTTTTTTTAAGGTTGCTGTTTCAAAACTGAAGTTTTGAAACAGCCTCAATTCTTCATTAATTCATCCGGAAATTCAAATTTTTGATCTTCTATGCATTAAATAATCCTGGTTCAATAATTTGTCAACCGGCGGGTCAGCTCTGGCGGGAGGGTCAGCCCAATTTTTTGAATTCAGCTAATCGTGAGTCAACGGCTTGAGCCATGGCGATTCCTATATCAGACAAAACACCCTCCTGAAACCGCTTAACGGCTTCATCGGTAAATGAATCCATTGAAAAGAGCTGCGGGCTGTCAATTTCAAGGGAAGCGGCTATCCGTTCCAGCATTTCAGGCGAGGGAAACTTGTTTCGTTGCTCAATCTGGCTTATGTAATGGGTAGATGTCGAGACTTTTTCCGCCAATTTTGCCTGTGAAATGCCCAAAATTCTCCGTTTCTTTTTCATGTTGTATGCCAATAAGGCCCGCAAACTTGTCATAAACCATTATTTTAAGAATATCTTAAACTCGGCTATTGACAAGTTCCTAATAGTAATAGATAATCAATATATGAAATAAATAATCCCTTTTAGGAATATAATACAAAGGGATAGCCGATCCTTGAGGGCGGTACAACTTGTCTGACGTATCCGGTCGGGCGTTACAAGGGGTGTTCTATAGAAACGGAATATTTTCATGTTTTTAAGGATTATCGTCGTAGGGGCGGTAATCGCATGGGCCCTGGCGGGCTGTGATAATATTATGGGCAGCGGTTCCGGTGGCAGCGGATCAGGGAACGGCAGCGGTAGCTCTTCTAGTTTAACCGGAACGAGCTGGCGAGCGACGAGAGGCACATGGACAGAAACGGTTTATTTCTCTTCGAGCACATGGTCAGCTTCCGGTACTGACGGTTATTCATCAGGAACCTATACTCGCAGCGGGAATACCGTAAATTTTAAACTTACTGGTACTAGCGCCAGCTTCACCGGTACCATTTCCGGTAATACGCTCTATGTACTCAATAACCAGTACATCAAACAATAAGGGTTATGAGCCGGTGAACCCGGAATTGGCTATGCGGTCTCGCGTTCAATCATTTGGTAAGGGAAACGAAAATTTCAGGGATATATCCCTCAAGAAAGGAGTTTAATCATGAGGTTTTGCATTGTATTGTTTTTCTGTAGTATTTTTCTTGTAAATTGTGTAGGAAGTGTAAGCCATCGAGACATGGATTTGGAAACCGATGTCAGATCCCAGCAGATATTAAACTTGAGAAATTACGGGGACAATGACATTGATTTTTTCCAACAAAGTGAAAAATTGATGAAGAACGGTTTTTTGGATACAAGAGGCGAAGAATATGGATACTATCAGGTTAATTACCGCACGCGTACAGTTGAGGGATCATTGATGTATATACATACATTAGCGGTAACAGTCCCTCTTATCTTTTTAGGTTTTCCGACCGAGAATGCCTATTTTTATTTAACAGCAGACCTGTATATTTTTGACTCGGCAGGAAATTTAGTTAAACAGTATCAGAAGACAGGTGAATTCTCACAAGCTGCTGGGATTTATTACGGTGGGGATACAACGGTCACTCAAAAAGCCAGCAGAATATATTCAAGACTTTATACGGAATTATTCCAGATGGCAAATATGCAGAGCGGTGAGATTAATCAAGCACTTATGGCCGCTGGCCCAATAACTAAAGAGAATAATTCGCAGGCTTTGGCAAATATTGCTTCTAATTTTAGTAGGTCTTCGACCAGTTCTTCTTCAGGAGGATCGGCATCAAGCGGTTCGTCATCCGGCGCTTCACAACAACAAACCCAAAAAACTTATGTGGTTCAAATTACCTATGAAATGAGTGGTACGAATGTGAGAATGACATTACCGTATCCTATAAAAGCTAATTCAGCCCAAGAAGCGCAAATATTGGCTGAAGGCCGATGGCGGAGTACAAATTTCAATAATAATAAATTTCTGTACTCGGCGGTCACCAGTAGTTATTAATCATCGGCGTATGCTGGTGGAAAAAATAGAAAGAGTGTTTGTATGAAAAAGAAAATCGTTGCGCTTTTGTTGCTGTTCGCTATCTGTGGAAGTACGGCATTTGCCGTGGATGGTTATTGCGTTGGGATGGGGCTTGCTTTTGGCATTGGCGGTGGTATCTTGTTCATACCTATGAGTGACAGCGAAGTTGTTAATAAAGGTTCCGCTATAATAGGAGGGTTACTTATGATACCTGCAGGCATTCTTCTTCTCGTCGGTTTGCTAATTCCCGGTGATAATGTGGCAATGGTGGAAGATCCGGTACTAAAAAATGTTTCTTTGGAATTCGGCCCTTCAAATGTATTTATGGGCTATACATTTCATTACTGAGCGCTATAGGCACATTTATCAGCCCATAGCCGGTACATTGATAGAAAATATCCTGTCCCCGCAGGACTGGGCCCCACGTAATAGACAACTGCGTCCTGTACTGCCGGGAGCCTTCTTGACAATATTTGTTATTAGAATATAACATATATCAAGGAGGAATATCCTATGGATTCAAAAAAAATATCGGCGCTCCAGGGCATCCAGCGAACCTTAATGATTCCCCTTTGGGGCAGATCTGTTTTTAGCGGCCTTTATCCGGAAATTCTGGACGATAGAGAGGCGGTTAATATTGTCAAATCCCTCAATTATGATTTTTCTGAAGTTGAAAAGGCCTTTGGCGAATACGGCGGATTATTGTATATTATCCGGGGCCGGAAAATTGACGATACCATTAAACAGTTTATTTTGCGGCACCCCAAAACTACTGTGGTGAATATCGGCGCGGGTTTGGATACTACTTTTTCGCGGGTTGATAACGGCTCAATCTCCTGGTACGATCTGGATATAGAAGAGGTCATCACCTTACGGAAGACATTAATTCCTGAAGGTCCCAGGAATAGATGTATCGCCAAATCCGTATTTGATTATTCCTGGATTAAGGATATCCGTTTCCATGCCCAGGACGGCATTTTATTTGTCGCCAGCGGCGTTTTTTACTATTTCCGGGAAAACCAGGTGCGGGAATTATTTGTTGCCCTGGCGGAAAATTTTCCCGGCGGGGAACTTTTTTTCGACGGCCAAACAAAAACGGCATTAAGGGTATCCAACAGGATGGTGAAAAAATCCGGGAACCGGGAAGCGATGATGTATTTTTATATAAACAATCCAAAAATATTTTCGTCCTGGTCTCCTTTGCTGACCTTAAAGTCCGCCGATTCTATTTTAAAAAATATAAAGATGGACAAGCGCTGGAAACGATCAACAAGAATGACGATGCTCTTTTGTGATTTATTGAGAATGGCCGGCTTTTACCATATAAAATTCAGGGCATAGGGTCCAGGCTCCGCAAATAATCTCTTTTCCCCGTCTCGTAGAGATTGTTCCCCCGGCTGTCGATGACCACGGTGACGGGGAAGTCCTCTACGGTGAGGCGGTGGATCGCCTCCGTTCCCAGACCGGGAAAGGCCACGATTTCCGCCGCTCTGATGCACCGCGAAAGCAGGGCCCCCGCGCCGCCCAGGGCGCCGAAGTATAGGGCCCCGGCTTTTTGTATGGCCGCGATGACTTCCGCGGAACGTTTGCCCTTGCCGATCATGCCCCGGAGCCCCAGGGCCAAAAGCCGGGGCGCATAGGCGTCCATGCGGTAACTGGTGGTGGGCCCCGCGGAACCGATGACCTGTCCCGGCGCGGCGGGGCTGGGCCCCGTGTAATAGACAACCGCGTCCTCGATGGGGAAGGGGAGGGCCTTTCCCCCGTCCAGCAGTTCCATCATCCGCTGGTGGGCCGCGTCCCGGGCGGTGTAGATGACGCCGCTTAAATAGACCGGATCCCCCGCGGAAAGGGCCGCGGCCTTTTCCCGGGTCAGGGGCAGCGTCAGGCAGCGGAGCGCCGGGGGGCCTTCCATCAGACGATCTCCTGCGCATGGCGGCTTACGTGGCAGTTGATGTTTACCGCTGTGGGGAGGCCGGCGATGTGGGTGGGCGCGGCCTCAATGGTTACGGCCAGGGCGGTGGTGAGGCCGCCGAAACCCTGGGGGCCGATGCCCAGGGCGTTGATCCGGCGGAGAATTTTCCGCTCCAGGGCCGCGTAATAGGGGTCGGGGTGGGGGAGGTCCAGGGGCCGGAGCAGGGCCTTTTTTGCCAGCAGCGCGGCCTTGTCGAAATTGCCGCCCACGCCGATTCCCGCCACGATGGGAGGGCAGGGGTTGGGCCCCGCTGCCTCCACCACGTTTACCACAAAATCAATCAGCCCCTCCTCCCCGTCGGAGGGACGGAGCATCTTCACCCGGCTCATGTTTTCACTGCCGAATCCTTTGGGGGCCACGGTAAGCGTGATGCTGCCGCCTTCAATAAAATCAATATAGAGCATGGCGGGGGTATTATCACCGGTGTTAATTCGCCTGAAGGGATCGGCCACGATGGAGGCCCGGAGGTATCCTTCCCGGCAGGCCCGCCTGATCCCTTCGTCCACCGCGGCCTGGATGTTTCCCTCAACATGGACTTCCCGGCCAATGTCCAGAAATACGCAGGCCATACCCGTATCCTGGCAAACGGGAACCTGGTTTTGTTCCGCGGTTTCAAAATTTTCGATAATTTTTTTCAGGCTGTCCTTCGCGCCGGGCCAGGGCTCTTCCTCATACGCGGCGCGGATCCGGTCCCGCAGATCCCGGGGCAGGCTGCGGTTCGCCCGGATATAGAGCCGCGTTACCGCCTCGCCGATTTGGGCGGCTTCAACAATTCTCATGGGCTTTTCTCTTTTTGGGCGGTCCATACTGCCGGTTCAATATTTGAACTCGCTTTCCCCGATAAATTCCCGCAAAATACTGGTCCCCGGCACATACTGGGGCGGGATGGGGGCAAAG
>JAIRLQ010000173.1 GCA_031259345.1 Treponema sp. | reverse complement strand
CGAGTCTGCGGCCATCGCCCAGAGCGAATCCGCTATGGTGAGTATTTTTGCGGTGGGCAATTGGATACCCGGCATATTGGTAGTGGTGCTGTTCCTGCTGCTCAACGCGTATGATCTGGAAAAGAAATATCCTAATTTCCGCAAAGAACTGGCGGATCGGCGATAAGGCGCCATTGATAAGGAGGACAAAATGAGCAATTGGTGGAGAGGCTATCCCTGGCGGATGATCCAGACAAACCTGCGGGAAATCGACATGCGGGACATCGATGCACAGCACTTTGTCCGGGATTTGCAGTCCTTTGACGCCACAGTGGTACTATTAAATGCGGCGGGTATTATTGCCAATTACCCAACGGATTTAGCCGATGAGCCGGTAAACCAGTACCTCCAGGGGAGCAGTTTAACCGAAATCATTGACGCCTGCCACAAGGCCGGCATCCGCGTAATTGCCCGGACGGATTTTTCCAAGGTGCGGCGGGCGGTGTATGAGCGGCATCCTGATTGGGCATACCGGACAAAAGAGGGCAGGATAATCGATTATAACGGAGATGTCCATGTATGCCCCAACGGCGGGTATCAACAGGAGTATATGTTTACCATCATCTCCGACATGTTCAACCGACTGGATTTTGACGGAATTTTTTACAATATGAGCGGTTTTATACCTCTTGACTACAGCCACAACTTTTATGGGCCCTGCCATTGCAAGAACTGCAAGACCAGGTTTAAAAACAGATTTGGACTGGACCTGCCCACCGGAGAAGATCCGGCTGATCCTGCCTACCGGAAATACCGGCTTTTTACCGGGGAATGTACCGCCGATTTGAGGCAGCGGTTGATCGAACATGTACGGTCCATAAATCCGAATGTGGCAATTGACGGCCTGGACTATTATCGCATGGAGTCCAACACCGAAAAATTCGGAAACATGCTGCCACTCTGGCAATACAGCGCCTCATCAAATACCCGCATCATCCGGAATTCCGATACGGAAATTCAGCCCTCCAATTGTACCGTGGATTTCATCTCGTTTTTTTATCGCCATGTGGCAGTCTCACCCCATCTCCAGGAGCTGCGACTCTGGCAGAGCATAGCAAACCTGGGCAATGTGGATTATTACATCATCGGCCGTTTGGACAACCATGGGGACAGAAGCGGCTTCGAAAATGTCAGGAAGGTGTTCCGTTTTGCGAAAGAGCATGGAGCGGAATTGGAAGGGCTTTGCCCGGCGGCAAAGACGCTAGTGATGCGTGATGAGTTTTGGGGAGGGAACCCGGAAGCCTCCGGCTGGATCCGGGCATTAAGCGAGCTTCATATTCCCTTTGACGAACGACTTCTGTCCAGGCTCCCGCAGGCAGCGCAGCTGGTCCAATACAAGCTGGTGATACTGCCGGACATACGCGGCCTTTCCGACGAACAGGCCGAGACCTTGGATCAGTTTGTCCGGCAGGGTGGGACAGTTCTGGCCACCGGCGAAACGGGTTTCTATGACAGCGAGTTTGTCCCCAGAGAGGCCCCTGCCTTACAGTGTCTGGGAATGGACAAGGTACTGCACCACAGGAAGGATATGCTCTCGGCAATGCTGTATGTTGCACCGGAAGAAAAAGAAAAATACTTCCCGCACTTTAAGGATATGGATCATGTCGCGGTAAACAAAGAGTTTATATTTACTTGTCCAAAGGGCGAAGCCCAGGGATTCCTTCAACTGATTCCTCCACAGATGTTTGGGCCGCCGGAACGCTGTTACCCCCTGTACAAGACAGATATCCCCGGATTGATGCGATTCGGCTATGGTCTGGGTTACGGGATATATGTCCCCTGGTGGCCGGGAACCTTCTTTTTTGAAGAGGGCTATTCCAACACCCTGTTGTTTATGCGGGATGTGCTGGAGCGCTTGTGCGGCATGGACAGCCTGGCACCGGCGCTGACGCCGATGGTGGAAACGACCCTTGCTCACGGAAAAGGACGCACAGTAGTCCAGTTGGTTAATATTAACGGATACTACGGGAACAGCTATTACGAAGCTTTACCGGTGTATAATATTACATTGGATGTACCGGTCGAGGAAGAGGTCCTGTCGGTGCGAGCGTTACAGAGCGGGCAAAAAATAGATTGGACAAAAACGAAGTCAAACATTCAAATTAAACTTCCTGTGTTGAACGCATATGAAGCAGTCATCATCAGAACAAATTAATTGATGGAGAAAGATATGAAAACCGGATTTATCGGACTGGGTGTCATGGGTAAGCCTATGGCGAAGAATTTGATCAGGGCTGGTTACAGCTTGATTGTCTGTGACCGGGCAGAGAACCCCGTGAACGAAATGGCTGCCTTGGGCGCGGAAAAGGCTGCTTCGCCGAAGGAGGTGGCCTTGCACTGCGATACTATTCTGACGATGCTGCCTGATTCGCCCCAGGTCAAAGAGGCCGCCCTGGGTAACAACGGCCTGATTGAAGGCATGAGACCGGGAACGATTCTCATTGATATGTCCTCCATCAATCCCATAGCCTCAAGGGAAATTGCAACGGAACTCGAAAAAAAGGAAATCCGGATGTTGGATGCCCCGGTGAGCGGAGGAGAACCAAAAGCCATTGACGGAACACTCTCCTTTATGGTTGGCGGCCCCAAAGAGGTTTTTGATCGGTTTAAAGGGTTACTTTCCAAAATGGGGTCCTCCGTTGTTTACTGTGGGGAAATCGGAGCGGGAAACGTAGCGAAGTTGTCGAATCAGATTATCGTAGCCGTAAATATAGCCGCCGTTTCGGAAGCCCTGATGCTTGCCAAAAAATCCGGAGTTTCCCCGGATACAGTCTTCCACGCTATTCAGGGAGGGCTTGCCGGTAGTACAGTTATGGATGCCAAGGTTCCGATGATACTCGAAGGTAATTTCACCCCGGGGTTTCGGATCGACCTGCATATCAAGGATCTGAACAATGCTATTATGGCCGGACACAGTGCAGGGGCCCCGCTTCCGCTGACCGCCGGAATAATGGAAATGTTTCAGACCCTTCACGCCGCCGGCTATGGTTCCGAAGATCACAGCGCCCTTGTCAGATTTTATGAAAAACTCGCGGGTGAAACGATCCGGTAAAGCCTGAAAAACGCTAAACCTTCGCAGAGCCGCAGCTTAACTGCGGGATCTGATTGTAAGCTATTGCTTTTTTAACCAAAGAGTCTGTGCTTTTATAAAAATGAATTTCCATATACTTTTTTGCTAGTTCGCTGTCTCCGGATTCTATTGCGCTGATAATATCCGTATGTTCCTTACAGGTCTGTGTTATGCGTGCTTTTTGAAATGGACTTAATCTTAAAACCATTGCGGTTTTGCGGTAGATTCCGGAAAGACATTCGATCAAAATATTATTCCGGCTTGCCTGCGCGATCACGGAATGGAACCGCAAGTCCAGATCAGAGGACTTCTGGGGGTCCGTTTCGTCGAAAATTTTTAGGTCTTCGTTAATCTTTTTCAATTCAGCAATTTGTTCTTTTGTTATATGGACCGCCGCGTCATAGGCGGATATCTGCTCAAGGACACCTCGGATTTTATACAGATGCACCACATCGTCCACCCCCAGGCTTGCAACTACAACCCCGTAGTTCGGGTTGTGGGTTACAAATCCTTCAGATTGTAATACCCGAAAAGCCTCCCGGACCGGCGTCCGGCTGACCTGCAGCCATTTACAGATCTCCGCTTCTCTTAGTTTGTTTCCCGGTTTTAACTGACCGCTGATGATATTTTCACGTATTCTTTGGGCCACAGCTTCGGCGGCAGATTCCTGGACTGACTTTTCAACGCTGGTTTTAGGCATGGCCTGATTCCCCTCTTTTGTTTTTCCCATTATTCTAGTATGTCCTTTTTGTAAAAACAACCGGCCGAATTTCAATTATCAACGGCTTAAGGGCGGTAATCCCGCAAAAAAGAAAGCAACGGCAGCGAAAAACCGTGAATCACGGCTAGGCGCAAGGGTGAAAGACAGGGGAACCATGTACCATGGCAGAAACAGGGGATCATTCCTGGCGCATGGCGTTAGGGGCTTCCTGCGTATGTTTGCTATTAGGGCTATTTATAGTTAACGATACTGTCCAAAGGCTTCCTGCCGGAAGCGGAGCTTACCGCATCGGTCCCCGGGGCGACCCTCCCGATCCGTACCAGGGCCACGGCGCTGTAATCGTTGGGCAGGCCCAATTCGGCTTTAAGCTGGCTGTTAATTGTATCCATGGGGCCTGTGTATATCCGGGACCCCAATCCCAGGGCCTGCGCCGCAAGATATATGCTCTCCGTTGCCAGGGCGCAGTCCAGGATAACCCTGCCATTGGTTTTTCCGTCCCCCGCGGCGGAAATGATGATCAAAACATTTCCGTCGGTTATATTGGAGACAATCCGCCTTGCCAGGGCCTGATTCTGTACCACCGTAAACTGCCAGGGCTGCCGGTTACTGGCGCTGGGGGCCCGGCCCCCGGCCGCGAGGATCCTGTCCAGGTCGGCTTTGCTTACCGCGCCGGGGGCAAAATTCCGGGACGCATAATTGTTTGTAATGACCTCTATGGCCGGGGCATCAATTTCCGCCGCCCCAAGGGAGGACATTCCCGAACCGATC
>JAIRLQ010000082.1 GCA_031259345.1 Treponema sp. | reverse complement strand
TGGATCCCGCGGTTTCAAAGTCGACAGCTTTTTCGTAGCGGCTCGCAAGCTGGCTGTAAAGGTCGCCGGGGTAGCCCCGGTTCGACGGCACCTGCTCCTGGATAATCTGGATTTCTTTCATGGCGTCCGCAAAGTTGGTCATATCGGTAAGGAGTACCAGTACATCCTTGCCCTGCAGGGCAAATTGCTCCGCTACAGCCAGGCTCATATCGGGGATCATAAGACATTCTACCGTGGGGTCGGAAGCGGTATGCACAAACATTACCGTGCGGGAAAGAGCGCCCCCCTCCTCAAGCGTATCTTTAAAGAAAAGATAGTCGTCATATTTAAGCCCCATGCCCCCAAGGATGATAACGTCAACTTCAGCCTGCATTGCTATACGGGCCAAAAGCTCGTTGTAAGGCTCGCCGGACACAGAGAAAATCGGGAGCTTCTGGCTGACTACCAGGGTGTTAAACAAGTCGATCATGGGTATACCCGTGCGTATCATGCTGCGGGGCATGATACGCTGGGCAGGGTTAACCGAAGGCCCGCCAATGGGGATAAGGTTTTCGTGAAGGGCCGGGCCTTTGTCCCGGGGCGTGCCCGATCCCGAGAACACCCTTCCCATAAGGTTTTCGGAAAAGGAAACCTGCATCTCGTGGCCGAGGAAGCGCACCGTATCGCCGGTGGAAATACCCCGCCCGCCCGCGAATACCTGCAACGAAACCAGGTCGTTTTCAAGGCGGTTCACTTCCGCCAGAGAAATGCCGTAAGCGGTGTCCACCTCCGCAAGGTCGCCGTAACGTATTCCATCGGCTTTTACCGTGATAACGCTTCCGGTGATGGATTCAATCTTGCTATATACCTTTTTCATGGCTGCCCCTAATACCTCTTTATGACAGGGTTCCCTTCGGAAACCCCAATGCTTCAAACCTGTTAGTCCTGAAGCACTTTTTCAGCGTTTTTGTCGATGCCGTCCGAACATTTGCCAACTTCGTCATCTATCTCTTTTCCCAGGGAAACAAAACGTTCGCTCTTCCATTCAGCTCCATTAAAGTCCAGGAATTTCTGCCTGAGCCGGTTGAACCAGGTTCGGGCCTCATTTTTATCGGCAAAAGCGAACTTTGAAGCCAGGATCTTCAATATAAACGCAAAAAAGTACGCCTGGCGCTCCGGGCTGACCGCCGAGTCAACCGGGTCAAAGGAGTCCTGCTGGAAGTACACCGAGTCGAGAAAATCACCCTTTAGATAGGTGATATAGTCGTCAAGGCTGGTACCTTCCTCGCCTACGACTTTCATCATCTGTTCAATCTCACTGCCCCGGCGCATAAAGCCGTGGGCATAGGCGACTTTGTCGGCGCTTAAAATGCCTTTGTACTTGGACCACGAATCGAGGGGATGGATGGCCGGGTACTTGCGGGCATCGGAGCGCTCGCGGGAAAGGCCGTGGAAGGCCCCGACAACTTTTAATGTCGCCTGGGTAACAGGTTCCTCAAAGTTACCGCCCGCGGGGGAAACGGTGCCGCCTATGGTAACGGAACCAAGGGAACCGTCCCTAAGCCGCACCAGCCCCGCCCGCTCGTAGAATGCGGCAATAGTGGACTCGAGGTACGCCGGAAAAGCTTCTTCCCCGGGGATTTCTTCCAGGCGGCCCGACATTTCACGCATGGCCTGCGCCCAGCGGCTTGTCGAATCCGCAAGGAGAAGGACGTGCAAGCCCATTTGCCGGTAATACTCCGCAAGGGTAACGGCGGTATACACCGACGCCTCGCGGGCCGCGACAGGCATTGAAGATGTGTTACAAATAATGACCGTCCGTTCCATAAGGGTACGGCCTGTGCGGGGATCTTTAAGGTCCGGAAACTCTTTTAAGGTTTCTACAACTTCCCCCGCCCGCTCGCCGCAAGCCGCGAGGATTACAATGTCAACATCGGCGTGGCGGCTGGTAACCTGCTGCAAAACCGTTTTCCCGGCGCCAAAAGGCCCGGGGATACAGTAAGTGCCGCCGCGGGCTACCGGGAAAAAGGTGTCGATAAGACGCACCCTGGTAACCATGGGATCCACAGGCTTAAGCCGCTCGTCAAAGCAATCCACCGGACGTTTTACCGGCCAGCGGAAACTCATGCACACAGGGACCGTGTTGCCCTTTTCGTCTTTTAATTCCGCGATAGTATCGTGAATGGCGTAGGAACCCGCGGGTTTAATAGAAGAAACTGTGTAGCTTCCGTACATGCCAAAGGGAACCATGATGCGGTGGGTAAAAGCCCCCTCCGGAACCGTGCCCAGGGTATCCGCGCGCTCAACCGTGTCGCCCGGTTTGGCGACAGGGGTAAAATCCCACTTTTTCTCCAAATCAAGGGCGGCCAGATAAACGCCCCGCTCCAGGAAATAGCCCGCTTCCACGGCAAGCTTGGGCAGGGGGTTTTGAAGCCCGTCGTAGACCTGGCCCAAAAGGCCGGGCCCCACTTCTACCGCCAAAAGGTCGCCGGAGTACTCAACTTCGTCCCCGACCTTGATCCCCTTGGTGATCTCGAAGACCTGAAGCTGGCTTACATCGCCCCGGACGCGGATGGTTTCGCTTTTGAGCTCTTTGCCGCCAACTTTTACATACGCCACTTCGTTCATGGAGACTACGCCGTCAAAGCGGACGCTCACCATGTTGCCGTTTACGGCAACCACTGTTCCTTTTGTTCCGATCATTCGAGTTCTCCCCTCGGGTTACTTGCTTTCAAGATTGAATCGTACAGAGTTTTGTATTCCAGGAATCCTTCTTCGGTTTTAAAAGCCTGCCTCCGCTCGCAAAGACGGAGCTTTAGAAGATAGGCATATATCGCGTTTTCGTTAAAAAGGCTTAAACCCTGGAAATTTTCGATAGCCTTCCACCGCGCTTCACCCAGGAAAATTTCGGCGTCCAGCGGGGAATCCATGGCAAAAGCGGTCTTGGCGGCGGCAGCCGCGCCGGCAGGGTGTTCGGGCGCGCCGGGCACGCCGTCCCGCTTAAGCTTTTGGGCGCGGTTTTGGGCAAGGTTAAGACGCAAAGCCCCTTCCCACTCACACCAGTTATTGATAAACGCGTGGGGAGTCTTGGGCGCCTCCGGCGGATTAAGGACGCACAAACCCAAAGCGGCGGCATCCTTTGAATTTA
>JAIRLQ010000154.1 GCA_031259345.1 Treponema sp. | reverse complement strand
AGCATATCAGCATGCGGGGCTTTTGACAAGCACCCCTCTTGCATTATATTATATATCGTCAAAATGAAAAGGAAAAAACATGCCGATAAAAATACCCAGAGCGCTGCCTGCCTATAACTCACTTCGTGAAGAGCGGGTTTTTGTCATGACGGAAGACAGGGCCGAACACCAGGACATACGTCCCCTAAGGGTGGGGATTGTAAACCTTATGCCCACCACTACCGACACGGAACTTCAACTGCTCAGGCTTTTGGGGAACTCGCCCCTGCAGGTGGACATTACCTTTTTAAAAATGGGGAGCCACGAATCTACCCACGCGCCGGAAGGGCACCTGGAAAAGTTTTACATCGCCGCCAGGGAAATAATCTCCATGAATATACGCTTTGACGGGCTTATTATTACCGGGGCGCCGGTTGAAACCCTTGACTTTGAACAGGTTGATTACTGGGACGAGCTTGCCGAGGTAATTGATTACTCGGTAAAAAACACCTGGTCTACCCTGCACATTTGCTGGGGCGCCCAGGCGGGCCTTTACCGCCGCTACGGGGTTCCCAAAAACTTGCTGTCCCAAAAACTTTTCGGCGTTTTCCCCCATAAGGTGAACGAGCGCCGCAGTTCCCTTTTCCGCGGCTTTGACGACGAATTTCTGGCGCCCCAATCACGCCACACCGAATGTGATCGCAATGCCATCGCCGCCTGCCCAAGCCTGACCATAGAATCGGAAACATCCGAGGCGGGTATTTTTATCGTTACCGCCAGGGAAGGAAGAGAAATCTACGTTACAGGCCACCTGGAGTACGATCCCCTTACCCTGGACCGGGAATACCGCCGCGATCTGGCCAAAGGCCTTCCCGTAGGGATCCCCAAGAACTATTACCCCGGCGACGATCCTACCCGTGAGCCTGTGGTTCGCTGGCGCGCCCACGCCCATCTCTTTTTTAACAACTGGCTTAACTATGTGTATCAGGAAACGCCTTTTGATTTACATGAATTAAACTAATGTACCTTAACAGAACAACATACTCCGTCCGCTCTGCGTGGCGGGGTTGTTGATTACCGGCCGGGCATTAGCCTATACTTATAATATTAAGTTATTTTTAAAGATTAAGTTATTTTTAAAGGAGAAAAGCATGGCTGAATTAAAAGGTTCAAAAACCGAAGAAAACCTGAAGACCGCTTTTGCCGGCGAATCACAGGCTCACACCAAGTACCTTTATTACGCTTCAAAGGCCGAGAAAGACGGGTATCAGCAGATAGGCGCCCTCTTTAGGGAGACAGCTCTGAACGAAAAAGAGCATGCCAAGCTCTGGTTTAAAGCCCTGCACGGCGACGAAGTGCCCGGTACCGAGGCAAACCTTAAAGACGCCGCCGCAGGCGAGCACTACGAATGGACCGACATGTACGCCGGTTTCGCCAAAACCGCCAGGGAAGAAGGCTTTACCGCCCTTGCCGCCCTTTTTGACGGAGTTGCCAAAATCGAAAAAGAACACGAAGAGCGCTACAAAAAGCTGCTTGCCAATATCGAGGGCGGCATAGTCTTCTCACGGGACGGCGACCAGATATGGCAGTGTTCCAACTGCGGCCACATTCTTGTGGGTAAAAAAGCCCCGGATCTCTGCCCGGTTTGCAAACACCCCAAAGCCTACTTCCAGCTTCGCGCACAAAACTATTAGGGTTGTTTAAAAACTTGTTCAAAGCTGCCCGGGAAGTAACCGGCTTTCCGGCCAGCCCCGGGGACAGCTTCTTTAACGCGGCGTATCTCTAAAACATCAAATGCGTCCCGATATGCCGGAGCTTTCGTAAAGATACTCTTGACCGCCCAGCCAGCAGTATCTTTTTATCAAAACGTGGTATATTAATATTAATAATGAAACGTATAATTGTAGTGCTTGTATGTACGCTGTGCATCGCTGTAGCCATAGTTTTGCTTTTCAGTTCCGCGGTGATGCAAACCGGATCCATCTATATAGATCTTAGGGATTATCCCATCTATATAAAAAGAGGATTTTCCGCCGCTGCGGTAAACCGCGCGCCTAATCTGACCGATTGGGATATGGTTCTTCAAGCCAACGAAAAACACGCCGTTTTACCGGCGGAACTTATGCCCATAAAATCAGAGCGTCCCTTTCTTTCCCCAAAGGGGGAAGAAGAAGAAGACTTCACCTTCCTTATCCCTTTTGAAATAGACGAAGGCTTTATGTCCCTTTTGTACGGAATCGTACCCGTAATGCCGGGGCTTTATATCGCCGGAATTGGGGACAACTGGGAAGTCTACCTTAACGGAATACCCGTTCAGTCAGAAATGCACCTTGACGAGAACGGAAACATCAAATTTCACCGCTCCTGGCGGGGCGTAAAATTTATGCTGGCAAGGGATATTTTTAGGCCGGGAACAAACTTTTTGGGTTTTAAAATCAGAGGCACGCCTTCGGGCATGTATACAGGATTTTTTTATACTTCCCCTATTTATATTGACGATTTTGAAATTATTGCCAGGAGTGACAGGGATGTCTCCACCCTGATTTTTTCGACAGTCTATATCTTTTTGGGGTTCTATCATCTTTTGCTTTTTTTAATGCGTAAAGAAGCGCGCTACAATCTGTATTATGGAGCATTCTCAATTACCGCGGGCCTTTATTTTATTGCCCGCAGTTCTTTTATATATCATTTTTTTACCGATACCAATATCACCCAGCGGATTGAATATCCCACCCTTTACTTCCTGCTGTTTTTTCTTGCAGCCTTTATAGAACACCTTAATTTTAACAAGCTTAAACTCCCAACCCGCATCTATCTGTGGTATTGCTGCGCTTTAAGTTTTTTCCAAAGCCTTTTTTCCATTCAGTTTGCCCACGATATTCTTCTCCTCTGGCAGATAAGCGTGATTGTAATGATAGTTTATGTTGCGGGCTACGATGTATTTTATACATTTTTCAATGAAGCCATAAAGCATATAAACCCCGGCATCCCTCCCGGCAAGCGACTTAAAAAAATCCGGACGGAGCTTATAAAAACTCCCCTGGGCAACATCGTTTTTACTATTTTTATTTTGGCATTTACTTCTATTTTTGATGTTCTTGACACCGCCTTTTTCCACACCGGCGTTACTTTAACCCGTTATTCCTTTTTTATATTTACCGTATGCGCCGCCTATATTCTGGCGCGGCATCTTTCACATTCCTATAACGAGATGAATCAGCTTAACGAGACGCTTGAGGCGACAGTAAAGGAACGCACCAGGGCTCTTGCCAAGCAGGTTGAGATTGCCGAAGCCGCGTCAAGGGCAAAAAGTGAATTTATGGCTACAATGAGCCACGAGATCCGCACTCCCCTAAACGCCATCATCGGGCTTTCCGATATTGAGCTGCAGAAAAATTTAAGCGAAGAAAGCTTTGGCGCCATCGAGAAAATCCGCAACTCCGGCGCGACTCTTTTGGGAATTATCAACGACATTCTGGATATTTCAAAAATCGAAGCCGGGGGGTTTGAAATTATTCCTGTTGAATACAGTCTTCCCGAACTCTTAAGCGAAACTGTCAAACTCAATATAGTCCGTATCGGGGAAAAACCGATTAAGTTTGAGATGGAAGTTTCGCCCGATCTTCCAGCCCGCCTTGTGGGGGACGAAATCAGGATTAAACAAATTCTTACTAATCTATTGTCCAACGCAATTAAGTACACTAAAAAAGGCAACGTGCGCCTTGAGGTATCACATGAACCTTTTGGCGGCCATACTCTTCTTACCTTAAAGGTAAGCGATACCGGCATAGGAATCAGAAAAGAAGACATGAGGCGCCTTTTTTCCGAATACAGCCAGCTTGATACCAAAGCCAACCGCAAAATTGAAGGCACGGGCCTTGGGCTTTCCATTACCAGGAAATTACTTGACCTTATGGGCGGAACGATTAAAGTTGAAAGTGAATACGGCAAAGGTTCCGTATTTACCGTCCAGGCTCCCCAGAAATTTACGGGCACTGAAATTATTGGCAACGAAAACGCCCTAAAGCTTAACTCCCTTCATTTTGTGGAAGAAAGACGAAGCCACGCAAGGGACCTTCACCGCTCGCCCATGCCCTACGGCAAAGTCCTTGCGGTAGACGATGTTTCCACAAACCTGGAAGTGGTGCGGGGCCTCCTTGAGCCTTATGCCCTTAAAGTAGACTGCGTTTCTTCCGGCCAGGAAGCGGTGGATCTTATCAGGGACGGCAGCCCCAAATACGACCTTGTATTGATGGATCACATGATGCCCGAAATGGACGGCATTGAAGCGGTCAGGATTATCCGGGAAGAAATCGGCACGGATTACGCAAAAAATACGCCCATAATTGCCCTTACCGCCAATGCCCTGGCGGGGAACGACGAAATGTTTATTGCCCGCGGCTTTAACGGGTTCATTTCAAAACCAATTGACATTGAGCAACTGGACGCGGCTCTTAACAAATGGGTGCGGGACAAGCAAAACAAGGACACTCTTGAAAAAGCGGAAGATTTTAACTATTTAAAAAACATTGATATGGCCGCGGGGCTAAAACGATACGGCAACGAAGCCCTGTACCGGCGCATACTTCAATCTTTTGTTAAAGGCGCGCCGGATCTTTTGAACAAACTCCGTAATCCCGCCAAAGAGGCAATTGGGGATTACGCCATTAATGTCCACGGCCTAAAGGGCGCAAGCCGGAGTATCTGCGCCAATAAAATCGGCGATATGGCGGAAGAACTGGAAATCGCCGCAAAAGCCGGGGATTACAGCACGGTAGAAGGAAAGAACGGGCTGCTTCTGGAAGAAACCGAAAACCTGTGCGCTGCCCTTAAAAACTATCTGGAAACTTAGCTCGTCCTATAGTAAACTTTTTCCATGAGCGCTTTACAATCAAACCTTACCAGGCAGCAAGCCTGGGATTTACTGGCCAAACACAACAAAGATCCCTTTCACCTTCAGCATGCGTTGACAGTGGAAGGAATAATGAAATGGTACGCCAAAGAACATGGATTTGCCGGGGACGAAGAATTTTGGGGCATTGTTGGGCTGCTCCATGACATCGACTTTGAAGAATACCCCGACCAGCACTGTATCAAAGCCCCGGAACTTCTGGCCTCGGGCGGCGCGGGAGACGCGCTAATACACGCGGTAGTAAGCCATGGCTATGGCATTGTCGATGTTGACGCAAAACCTGAACACCTTATGGAAAAGGTGCTCTTTGCCGCCGATGAACTTTCAGGCCTTATTTGGGCAGCCGCCATTATCCGGCCTTCAAAAAGTGTCATGGATCTGGAAGTTAAGTCGGTCAGAAAAAAATTTAAAACATTAAACTTTGCCGCGGGCTGTAACCGGGAAATTATAGAACAGGGCGCGTCCCTTCTTGGCTGGGAACTGGACACCCTTATCGAAAAAACAATTTTAGCCATGCGGAGCTGCGAAGCGGACATTAATACCGCCATGGAGAACATAAAATAAAAGCAGTAATCGCCATGTCCGGCGGGGTTGACAGCTCTGTCGCGGCATCATTAATGCTGGACGCAGGGTATACATGCATCGGCGTAACCATGAAATTGTATGAGGCCGGAAATTCGGGGCAAAGAATACACAAGGGCTGCTGTTCCCTTGCCGATGTAAATGACGCCCGGCAGGCGGCCTATGCCCTTAACATGCCCCACTATGTTTTAAATTTTACCGAAGCCTTTACAAGCGAAGTTATCCGCCGCTTTATCGAAACCTATGAAAAAGGCGGCACCCCAAACCCCTGTATCGACTGCAACAGGTACGTAAAATTTAACCGCCTTCTTTTTCGCGCCAGGGAACTTGACTTTGATCTTCTGGCTACAGGCCACTATGCGCGTATCGAAAAAGACACCGCCACCGGCCGCTATCTGTTAAAAAAGTCGGTTTACGAAAAAAAAGACCAAAGCTATGTACTTTACGGCCTTACCCAGAATGAACTGGCTCACAGCGCTTTTCCCTTGGGGGGCTTCTCTAAAGACAGAGTCCGGGAAATTGCAAAAGAGCGGGGTTTTATTAACGCAAAAAAACAGGACAGCCAGGACATTTGCTTTGTGCTCGACAGGGATTACGGCGGCTTTATGGAACGGTTCACGGGCAAACAATACCCCCCGGGGGACATACTCAGCCTTGACGGAAAAGTCCTGGGCAGGCACAGAGGTATAGTCCGCTATACCATAGGCCAAAGGCGGGGGCTTGGAGTCGCCGTAAACGAACCTATGTATGTAATACAAAAAGACATAGCGGCAAATACTATTACCCTGGGACCGGAGCGCGCCCTTTATTCAAAAACCCTTTGGGCAAATAACATAAATTTAATTGCCCTTGACAGTATTGATAAACCCCTGCGGGTTACCGTAAAAACCAGATACCAGGAAGCCGAAAAAAAAGCGACAGTGGAACAAACCGGCCCCGATGAATTCCGCGTTGAATTTGACGACCCCCTGGGGAAAGGGGGACAGCGGGCAGTAAGCCCCGGCCAGGCCGCGGTATTATACGACGGCGACATTGTCCTTGGAGGCGGCACTATTATAAAATAAATTATGAATTCAAAAATAAATTTTAACAAATCCTTGCCGGGCATCTTTGCTTCGTATTACAAACCCCACTGGAAGCTTTTTTTTATGGATATGCTCTGCGCCTCTTTAATTTCGGGAACCGACCTTGCTTTTCCCATGATGACAAAATTCACCATAGACAGGCTTTTGCCCCAGGCGCTTTACCGGCAGTTTTTTATTATGGCAGTTTCAATGATCCTGCTCTATCTTGTCCGCATGGGCCTGACCTATTTTGTCGCCTACTGGGGGCACAGCGTAGGCGCCTCAATCGAAGCCGACATGAGGCGGGATCTTTTTGCCCATTTGCAGGAATTGCCTTTTTCGTTTTACGATAACAACCGCACAGGCGAGCTTATGTCCCGGGCGACAACCGACCTCTTTGAAATTACGGAACTTGCACACCACGGCCCGGAAGATCTTTTTATCTCGATATTAACACTTTGCGGATCTTTTATTCTGGTATGGACCATACGCTGGGAAATGGCACTGCTCCTTTTGGCTATGGTTCCCGTTTTGATTGTTTTTGCCGTACTTTCAAAACGGGCAATGCGCAAAGCTTCCCGCAAAGTAAAAGAGCGCACCGCGGAGATCAACGCCGCCCTGGAGTCAAGCATTTCCGGCGCAAGGGCCGCAAAGGCTTTTACCAATGAATCTTTTGAAAAGGAAAAATTTTCCGGGGGCAACGAAAACTATAAAAGCGCCCGAAAAGAATATTTTAAAACCATGGCTGTCTTTCACAGCCGCATAGAATTTATGACAAATATGCTTACCGTAACGGTAATTACCGCCGGGGGTTTTTTAATTATGGGCAAAAGAATGAACCTTGGGGAACTAATTACGTGTAACCTGTTTATTGCCGCTTTTTTACAGCCCTTAAGGCGGCTTCAAAATTTTGCGGAACAGTATACGGCCGGCATGGCGGGCTTTGGGCGTTTTGCCGAAATCATGAGGATGCAAAGCGGCATAAAAAATTTACCCGGCGCAAAGCCCATGGAAAGCGCTCTGGGAAACATTGAATATAAAAATGTTACCTTTGCCTACAGCGAAGACGCGGAGAAGAAGGAACGCTATGTCTTAAAAAACATTAATCTGCTAATCCCCGCAGGAAAAACCCTGGCAATTGTCGGCCCTTCGGGGGGCGGCAAAACAACCCTGTGCCACCTTCTTCCCAGGTTTTACGAAATCAACCGGGGCAGCATTACTATCGACGGCCGGGATATACGTGATATTACCCTTGAATCTTTAAGGCGGAATATCGGCATAGTCCAGCAAGAAGTTTTTCTTTTTGCGGGAACCATTAGGGAAAACATTGCCTATGGCAAAACAAGCGCCGGGGACGAAGAGATTATTGAAGCCGCAAAAAGGGCGGAAATCCATAATGACATTCTGGAAATGCCCCAGGCTTACGATACCGTGGCAGGCGAACGGGGCATAAAGCTTTCGGGAGGGCAAAAACAGCGGATTTCCATCGCAAGGATCTTTCTTAAAAACCCGCCTATCCTCATCCTGGACGAAGCTACCAGTGCTTTGGACACGGCCACAGAACACAATATTCAGAAAGCCCTGGAAGATCTTTCACATGGGCGCACCACCCTGGTCATTGCCCACAGGCTTTCTACAGTCAGAAACGCCGACAGCATCGTGGTAATTGACAACGAAGGCATACGCCAACAAGGAAGCCACGAAGAATTGCTGGCTCAGGGCGGGCTTTACGCGGCTCT
>JAIRLQ010000149.1 GCA_031259345.1 Treponema sp. | reverse complement strand
ATCGCAATTAAAATTGGTAGATCTGGAAAAAGTCGCTAATATTGAAAAAGTTTTTCCTAATAAATGGATAAGTCCTGAAGGAAACGGCGTAAATGCCGGATTTTCTGACTATTGTTCTCACCTCATAGGAACAGAAGCTCCGGAATATGCGGCTTTGAGATAATGAACCGTCCGGCTCTTTTTCTTCACCGCGGGATCGGGCGCTTCGACATTCGATCCCCTTGGATAAATGGGCTTGTTTTAAAAATTGAGGTTTTGGAACAGCTTCAAATATAAAATGTAAAACCTAGGAGTAAGCTGAAGCAAGTGTGCGTGCAGGTATCTTCATTGTACCGGCCAGGGCCATACCGTTGGTTCCACTCCAAGGGATCCCCCGAGATCTGATTCTTGGGTATGACCCTTCACAACGAATCAATTCAGGCCGTAATTTTGGGTGATTTCGGCTTATGATACAAGAAAGATTTAACCAGATGAAATTTCCCGAATACGGTTAAATTCCCGGGCGGCATAAAGAGTACCCGCCCGGTTCAAAGCACCCGCTTTTAGCCCCGGCCCGTGCGCTTGCGGTCTATCAATACCGCGATGATGATAATGCTGCCCTTGACGACCTGTTTGTAAAAAGCCTCGACCCCCAAGAGGTCCATGCCGTTATTGATCACCCCCAAAAGCAGGGCGCCGATAACCATGTCGCTGATGTTACCGATGCCGCCGGAGAAACTTACGCCCCCGATGATGCAGCCGGCGATGGCGTCAAGTTCATACCCTGAAGCAAAGGTGGGGGAAGCGGACTTAACCCGGCCCGCGAAGATTGTTCCAGCCAAGCCGAGCAAGATGCCTTCCATGAGATATGTTTTTATCTTTACCAGGTCCACATTGATCCCCGCGGCCCGGGCGGCCTCTTCGTTGGCCCCCACCGCATAGATATACCGTCCCAAGGGGCGTTTGTTGAGGATGTACCAGGCAATCAGGATCACAATCGCATAGATGATCACCGGCCAGGGGACGGGTCCCAGGGATTCGGTACCGAAGTAGTTAAAACTGTCGGGGAAATTGGCCACCGGCATACCGTGGGCAAAGATTAGGGCAAGCCCCCGGCCGATGGACATGGTCCCCATGGTTACGATGAAGGCGGGAATCCGGGCCTTGGCGATGATGGAACCCGCGAAGAGTCCCACCGCGGAAGCGGTGATGATCCCCACGATAAATCCTACGCCGGTGGGAAGCCCTAATCCGTAGACGCCTGTGGAAACCGAAAGCCCCGCCAGGATTCCCACCAGGGCGAGGGTAGAACCGAGTCCCAGATCAATACAGTTCATGATAATAAGAAAACCGATACCGATGGTAGCAATACCGATACAGGAAACCTGTCTGAGTACGGTGATGAGGTTTGATACCCTGAGGAAATTCGGCCTGGCTATTGAAAGAAGAACTACGATGAAAAAAAATCCTATCAGAATTCCGTGATCCCTAAAAAATTGTCCATAGTTAAATTGTTTCAGCCCCTTGGCGGCGGTCTTTTCTCGCATTTTTAAGCCCCCATTTTTGTAGTTTTTACGGCCAGCTCCATAATTTTATCGGCGGTCGCTTCCTTACGATCCAGAATGCCGGTCTGTGTCCCCTCATGGAGTACCAATATCCGGTCACTCATCCCCAATATCTCCGGGATTTCCGAAGACACCATCAACACCGCCTTCCCCGTACCCGCCAGGGTCGACATGAGACGGTGGATCTCGGACTTTGTTTTAACATCAATCCCCCGGGTAGGTTCGTCGAGGATGATGATCTCCGGGTCCGCGTTAAGCACCCGGGAAACCGCTACTTTTTGCTGGTTACCGCCGGACAGGTTCCTGCATGCCTGGGACAGGCTCGAATATTTGATCTCCAATTTGTCCGCATATTCGTTAAAACAGCGCATTTCCAGGTCTTTCTTCAAGCCTGGACCCCGCATACACTTCTTCAGGGCGGACATGAGCACATTGTCTTTGATAGAAAGTTTTAAAAACACACCGTTTTTCTTGCGGTCCTCGGGAACCATGGCAATTCCCCGTTTGATCGCGTCCCCGGGAATATTGTTTACAATTTTTTTACCTTTAAAGTAAATCTCTCCCCCGCTGGGCCTGCGGGCGCCCACAATGGCCTCCATCAATTCGGTGCGGCCCGCGCCCATAAGGCCGGCGATTCCCAGGATTTCACCCCTCCGCAGATCGAAGGTGACATCCTCAAATTCGCCTTTCACGGAGAGGCCCTTTACCTGAAGCAGCACATCGCCTATGGAGCTTTCCTGTTTTGGGAAAAGATCATTCACCTCCCGGGCCACCATCATCCGGATCAGATCCTTTTCGGAAACATCGGATACGCTGCCCGTATGGATAAACTTTCCATCCCGCAGCACCGTGACCCGTTCACAAACGGCGAAAATTTCCTCCATTTTGTGAGAAATATACACAATACACTTACCCTGATCCCGCAAAATACGGATCGTCGACAAGAGGTATTCAATTTCATTTTTGCTCAGGGCCGAAGTTGGTTCATCCATGATGATGATCCCGGCGTTTAAGGATATGGCCTTGACGATTTCCACCAGTTGGTGCTTGGCCACCGTCAGATCCCGTATTTTCGTTTTTGGATCAAGATCTACCCCAAGTTCCTTGAGCAGGGAACTGGAGTTAGCGTACATTTTTTTGAAATCCACCGAGCCGGTTTTTGTTTTTGGTTCCCTGCCGAGATAGATATTTTCCATCACCGACAAGACCTTGACCTGATTGAATTCCTGAAAAATCATGCTTATGCCCGCTTCCTGCGCGTCCCTGACGGTTTTGAAAGCCGCATCTTTGCCGTTGAGGAGAATTTTCCCGCTGTCCGGTGAATAAAGGCCGATCAGTATCTTCATAAGCGTCGATTTACCGGCGCCGTTTTCACCTACCAGGGCATGAACCTCGCCGCGCCGCAAAGTCAGGCTGACATTGTCCAGGGCGTGAACACCGCCAAACCGTTTGGAAATATTTTTCATTTCCAAAATAATTTCTTTTTCCACAGACGCCCCCATCTGGTATTCTAAAATTCAAGCCTGAATTATCCGGGGGAATCGCTTCCCCCGGATAACCTTACGGGTTAGAAATACTTCGCCGCCAAGGCGTTGCGCTCATTGGCTTTTCTCAAGTATTCATCCACATTGTCCCTGGTAATAGTCTGGAAGGGGACCAGAATAGTCTGAACCGGCCGGCCGTTGGCGGCGTCGATAGCCACCTTAAGGGCGGTTTCACCCTGGCCAATACCATCCTGCCAGATGGTGTTGTCCACCACCCCGGCCTTGATTTTATCGAGGACCGGCAGATCGGCGTCGATGCCGCTTAAGAGGATCTTGCCCGTCAGCCCCGCGTTCTCCACGGCGGTGATGGCGCCCACCAGGATGCAGTCCGCGTGGGCGGCGATCATGTCGATGCCGGGATCATCACCCTTCCGGTAGGTCTGGATCCAGTTTTCCACCAGCTGGAGGGCCTTCTCACCGGACCAATCGGCGGTATTCTGCACGATAAGCTGGGCGTTGGGATTTTTGGCCAGCTCTTCCTTGTAGGCCTGTTCCCGGAGTATCTGGGCGGAATGGCCTAATACGGCGTTGATGTAGGCAACCCGGGGATTCCTGGGTCCAACCGCGAAGAGCCGTTCAAATTGCAGCCGGCCGGATTCCACGTCATCGGAACCGACAAAGGCGGTTTCGTGGGGGTTGTCGGTCCGCTGGCTCAGGGTGATTACCGGGATATTGGCCTTATAGGCTACTTCCACCGCGGCGGAACTCTGAACCTTGTCCACCGTGTTGAGGATAATCGCCTTGGCGCCTTCGGAAACCGCGGTCTCCACCTGGCGCAGCTGATTGGCGGCGTCATCGTCGGCGTAAACAATTACCAGTCTGACATTGGCAGGCTTATGGGTCTCCATGTACTGATTCATCGCGGCGACTTGGTAGCGGACAAATCCGCTCTGATTACCCTGCATACAGGCATAGAT
>JAIRLQ010000134.1 GCA_031259345.1 Treponema sp. | reverse complement strand
CGAATTGCCATATTCCGTCTACTTTGGTATACGTCCCCGCCAGTCTGCCGGATTCCCGGTAAGCCTCGTCAAAGCCCGTACCCTCAAAGGCCGTATACTTCCATTCCACTTCCTTCCCGGCATCATAACCGCTGATATCATCTAACTCAACATTGCTTCCGATGGTTATGCTCTTCAGCGGATTGTTGAAAAATGCCCGGTACCCGATCCTTTTCACGCTGTCAGGAATAACGATACTGGTGATCCGGTTGTTCATAAACGCGCCGTTGCCGATTTCGGTTATTTTTCCGGAAAAATTTACTTCCCGAATAAAATTACCCGAAAATGAAAAATCCATAATGTTCACAACGGTATCGGGTATGGCCACTTTGGTAAACCACCGGTCCGCAATGGAATCCGGCCCTATTTCCGTAACGGGCTCATTTTTTATCCTGGGAGGAACATTGATAGAAGCTTTCTGCGTGTAATCCAAATATTCGACAATTCTAAGCCCCTTGTAAGCGGCAGGCGCCACAACAAAATTATCTTCGTCTTCATACTGGGGCCCTTTTTTACAAGACGAAAAAAGGGCCGCCATTACCATAACCGCGGTGATTATTGCCGCTCTCGTGTTCATGAAAACTCCTTTCCTTGTTCATCCGTCCGGCGGGTCTGAATGTCCGTGAAACACGGACATTCAGACCGTTATTTTCATTATTTTACCGTAACGGTTACTTAATATCGTGATAATACTTGTACAAATACTGGGCGCTTTTATTGCCGCCGTTTCCGGGTCCGCTCAAGTATGTGGGGCGTTCCGGCCAAATCGGTATTACCGGAAACACCTCATACAGAAAAGCCCTTTTGCCCGCGAGATCAGGGTTGTAATCAGGATTGGGGTTCTGTTCAGTAGAAGACTGATCGTAATGGTTGGTGTAGTTATTTTGATCGAAACCCTTGGGAAAAATCGCCCGGAAATTTTCCATGTTCATCTCGAAAGTGTACAGCATGAAGTCGACCTGCTGGGTTGCTACTATGCTGCTGTCATCATCGGGGATGGGGCCGGTAACACGGGCCGCCCGCCGGGGCAAAATAACAGGGTCTTCCTTATCTGTCGAATTTTGGTAATACCACGGTATCCGGTACAACGCGGGTACCCGCCGATTGCCGGGATCGGTAATAACAAGATTCTTTAGATTAAACACGCCGGGTGTAAAGAAGGTTCCCATGTTTACTCCGTAGTCGGCCTGATTGCCTGCCGGCCATCGGGCGCTTGCCGACGGAGCAGGCAGTTTTCCGGGAAAATAAAACACCGAATCGCTTTGCAGGGCGTTCAGGGCGGCGGTAAACCCTCCTGCCGCCCACTTGTAGTTTTGATAACCCGCCTGAGAAAAATTACTGCCGGAGGGCTTGGCCGCGCTCGCATTATTGAAGTTAGTTCCAAACCAGTATGTTACCGAACTATTGATCAGATTTAGCGCTTTTTTGAACTCGTCCTTTGACTTGTTTATAAAGCCGGCATTTCGAACTTCCAAGAATTTGCCCAGCAAGGGAAGGATGTCAGTTTTTTGGGAACTGTTCCACAAGGCACTGTACGTAGGCTTGGTTTCAATCAATGAAAACGCATAGTTCAGTATCTGATCCGGGCCGTTATCCGGTTTCGTTTCGTCTATCAGCCAGGGCTGGCCAAGAATAAACCAGTTGTAGCCCCGCAGGTACTGGACCGAAGCTTTCGCCAAACGCGCCATTCCGAATATAAAGTCCAGTTCCGCCTTGCCCACAAAGGTAGACCCTGAGCCGTAGTATCTTTCCAGCCCGTCCCCGATATTGCCGTCCCCTTTATTATTCCTGAACCGGGCTTTAAGGTTATCATACAGGGGCACCCTTGCTTCCGGGCGGATCGTTGCCGCAATGGAAGCGGCTTCCTCAAAGGCCCTGCCAAATAACAGGTCGTCCATTTTCTCCAGCAGGAGGTTGAGCCCCTCGTCCCTGGTCTGGCACAGCATAAGCATAAAGTACACATGCCAGTACTTTTGCCTGCCCTTTTCGGTCTGATTAATAAGAGGGCTGTTTCCAAAATCCCCGGGGAAACCACTGGCCGCACCGGTATCCATCCGGTCAAACCCGCTGTAATAGCTGATTTTCGGAAGGATTACATCACCGGTCTGTTCCGTACTCGGGCGCCACAAGGGCGGATCTCCCACATCATACCCTTTACGGTTCTCATTAGCGGCATTGTCCTGGGTATAATCAATGCCTTGATAGAACTCGTACCAGTAATTCTCATCCGTACCATGCCAGCCTGAAGCAATATCGCACATCCAGTCGTCCAGGGTTGACGGAACCGAACCAAGGTTCAGATTATTCTTCCCCGAGCCTAACAAAGTCCGTACCCTGCCGTCAATAAGTATAGTCCCCAGTTTACTCAAGGCGTGGTAAAATATCACTTCGTCCAATAAATCAAGATCCGCCGCGCCGGCCTGTGAACGTTTATTGTACGCCGCCTCATAGAGGCGCGCCGCGATATCGTATCTGCCGTTCTTCAGGTAATTCCCCGCGGTTTCCGCAATTTTCCTAAATCCGGCAGGCACGAATTCCGCTTTTACCAGAACATCTCTGCCGGACAGCGGCGTGGTAAAAGTATGCGGCATAGTTTGGGACACCGCAGTACCCGCCGCCAGGTTTAATTGCCCGTTTACAAGTTCAAAAACCTCAAAAGATTCTGTATCAACCACATACCCGTCCGCAGGGAATATGTTAAGCGTTACCATACTGCCGGGCTCGGCCAGGTTAAAGCTCGGGACGATAAAACCGTTTTGAAT
>JAIRLQ010000117.1 GCA_031259345.1 Treponema sp. | reverse complement strand
CCCGGGCGCTTAAAGCTCAGGTGGAAAAAGCGCTCAAAAAATTTATCCCGGGGAGTAAAAACCGAATGGGTGCAGAGGGGAAACGGTCCCATTTCAGGAAGGAGATAATTATGGCGGATTATACCTTTACGGTAAATGACAAGGTTGACTTTGGTACGGCTGTCGAAATGATAACTGGCGAGATTCAACTGCTGAAAAAGATTGAAAAAGAAGGTCGGAACGAACATACCCAAAAAGAAGTACGCTCTCTTATCTCGTATACCGCGGGCGAACTGATACACGAGATGGCAGGTAAAGGCATACGGCTCTACATCAGTAAGGCCGCGCAGGACCTCCATAAAAAGATGGGGCTTTCCGTTCCTTTTGAAGATGTCAGGTGGAGTACCCAGACACGGAAAAAAACCCTTGCCGACGAGGGACGAAAATTTTTTCATTTTGAGCACATGCTGCCGCGTTCCCAATTGACAGAGGCGCTGTGCAATCTGCAGCCGGTGAACAACAAAAGCGTCGCCGGGGAGCTGGAAAAGGCGTCAATGGCGTGGATTACCAAAGAAGAAAACGAAAAACTGAACAAGCTTAAAAACGAAGACGGTACGAGCGTACGGTCTAACCGGCCCAATTTGTTTGCGGCGTACCGGGACGCGGGCATAGAACTGACCGAATGGGTATATGAAGGAAAGCGGTCCTGGCTGACAAAAAAGGAACTGGCGAACCATGAAAAAAAGCTTATACGGTGAAACGGAAAAAACCAACACGGGCCGTCTGTGTTCCGTCTGGCGCCCCGAATGCGGCAGGGTAACGGAAAAAATTTCGTTCAACCTTATCGGGGAAGCCAAATCGGTCAAGACGCTGGAGTATCTGCCTGACGAACACAGGGATTATGTGCGGGCGGCGCTTGGCAAAGCGGCGGGATCATGAATCTTTCCAAAAGCCGTTATTGTAAAGGCGTCCAATGCCCAAAAATCCTCTGGATGGACGTATATAAAAGCGGGGAGTGTGATGACTCGGTTATGAACCAGGCCATACTTGATGCGGGCAACAAAGTGGGCGATCTGGCCATGAGCTATTTCGGCGATTTTACCGAAGTCCCCTATAACGAAGAGAAGTCCGTGATGATTGCCGAAACCCGCCGCCTTTTGAAGAAGAAAACCAAAACCATCTGCGAAGCCTCTTTTGCGCATAACGGCAATTTTTGCAGCGTCGACATACTCCGGGTTTTCGGCGCCTCCGTGGAAATTGTTGAAGTAAAAAGTTCCACCGGGATAAAACCCATCTATCTCGACGATATGGCGTATCAGTATTACGTTCTTGCCGGCTGTGGTCTTGCAATCAGAAAAATATCGCTCATGTATATTAACAGCGCTTATGTACGGCAGGGCGAGCTTGACCTTAAAAGCCTTTTTGCTGTCGAAGATTGTACCGGGCAAGCCGCGGCCATGCAAAGCGCTGTCGCCGCCAACATCACGGAGTTCGGAAAAATCGCTGCCTGCGAAACCGAGCCCGTCCGCGGCATCGGGGAGCACTGTTTTAACCCTTACGAATGCGTTTACCGGGGATACTGCTGGCGGCATATTCCCGAAAACAGCGTCTTTGACGTAACCGGCCGGGGAATCCGCCTTGACAAAAAGTTCGATCTGTACCGCCGGGGTATTATCACCTTTGAGGAAATTCTTTCAAGCGGTGAAAAAATCGCCCCCGCCGCCCGTCTCCAAATCGAAAGCGAAGTAAAACGACTTCCCCCCGCAATCGACCCGGAGGCGATCCGCGCCTTCCTCGACGGCCTTTCGTGGCCGCTTTATTTTCTGGATTTCGAGAGCTGCCAAAACGCCGTACCGCAATACGACGGAATGCGCCCCTATATGCAGATACCGTTTCAGTATTCCATCCATATTCAGGAAAAGCCAGGCGCTCCTTTGGAACACTGCGAGTTTCTCGCTGAAGAAGGAACCGATCCGCGCCGCGCCCTGGCCGAGCGTCTGTGCGCCGACATCCCTTCCGGCGTGTGCATCATTGCCTGGAACATGAGCTTTGAAAAAGGGCGCATTAAAGAGTTGGCCGGCCTCTTCACCGGCCTCTCGGCACAGCTCATGATCATACATGACAATATACATGACCTCATGTCGCTTTTCCGCAGCCGCGCCTATTACAGCCGTGAATTCCACGGCTCTTATTCCATCAAACAGGTGTTGCCCGCCCTTTGCCCAAATGACAGCGAACTCGACTACCATGGACTCAGTCTTGTTCACAACGGCGGTGAAGCCCAGACAGCCTACGCGGAACTTTCACAAAAAACACCCGAAGAACGCGCCGAACTTCGTGCCGCCCTCCTCGCGTACTGCCGCCTGGACACCCTGGGGATGGTCAAGATACTGGAAAAATTACAAAAGCTGGCCGGAAAATGAGTCGACGTTCTCAATACAGGCTGCCCCGTATTCAGCCATCAATTCCCGGATTTCCTGTATTTTGACGCTTTTTTTCGCCATATTCCCCCTCCCGCGCTTCAGCATACACCATTATACGAGAATTGTGTGGTTCTATGCGGCTATCCTGTGAAGAGGGCGTCCGCCCTCCCTCTTGACAGCCCATCATTTAGGGGATACCCTGTAATGAAAGCGGTTCCATTACATTCGCTTTTAGGAGGAAACATGAAAAAGATTTATCGGTTTATCACCCTGGCATTGATTTTCGCCCTGCCTGTCTCGATTGCCTTTGCCAGAGGTTCCCGGGACACTACCCAAACCGGGGGAGGAGGGATTGAACTCCGGGTATTAAACTATCTTGATATGACCGGGGCGAATACCGCCAACGAGATCGAAGAGGTATGGGCAGCCTTTGAGAAGGCGAACCCGGATATCAGAATTATCCGGGAGGATCTCTTCAATGATCCCTATCACAACAAAATGGAAGCCTACGCGGCGGCGAACCAGGTGCCGGATCTTATTTACGCATGGCCTTCGGGACGTTCCACCACTCTGCACACCCAGCGGCTTCTTAAAGATCTGGGACCCTTTGTGCAGAGGGACGGGCTGGCGGCGGTCATGGCCCCCGGCGCG
>JAIRLQ010000108.1 GCA_031259345.1 Treponema sp. | reverse complement strand
CTAGCACCCAGCCGGAGAAGCGCACGGGCGTCCTGTTTGGATTAACCGAGGAAATGCGCTTGCGGTCCGTATGGCGAAACGACGACCACGAAAACGTTATACGCAGAAAATGTAACACTAAAACGAAAATGTAAAACAACAAACGGCGCGAAGCGCGTAAGGAGTTTCGTCCATCTAGCACCCAGCCGGGGAAGCGCCCGGGCGTGCTGTTTGGATTACGGAGTAAATGCGGGTGCATTGCAAAGTTTACAATACACTGACAGGATCTACGTCAACTTCAAGATACACACCCGAATCTTTATTTTTCTCGTAGCGCTCAATAATCGCCCCGGCAGCGGCGTGGAGACCCCCCATGTTTTTGCCCTTAAGGATAAACTGGCGGCGGTGCTGGTTTGCGATGATACCCAAAGGGCACTCGGCAGGGCCCAGGGCGTCCGCCCCGTCCGGAAGCAGGGGTTTCGCTATCGAAGCAAGGCGGGCCGCGGCCCGGTCCGTTTTTTCGGCGTCTTTCCCCCGAAAGGTAAAACGTATAAGCCTGGTATAGGGCGGAAAGGAAAGGGCCTCCCGCTGGGAAAGTTCGGTTTCAAAAAAGCCGTCTATATCCATGGCGCAGGATTTTACTATCGCGGGATCATAGGGGCGCAGGGTTTGGACAATAACCTTGCCGTCGGGGAAGTAGCGCCCCGATCGCCCCGCAACCTGTACCACAAGGGAAAAGGTACGTTCCGCCGCCCGGAAGTCGGGCAGGTAAAGGCCTGTGTCGGCCAGGACTACCCCCACCAGGCGCACGCCGGGAAAGTTAAGCCCCTTGGCTACCATTTGGGTTCCCAAAAGAAGATCGATTTCGCCTTTTCTAAAACTGTCCAGCGCCTGCTCCAATGTTCCTTTTTTTGATACCGTGTCGGCGTCTACCCGGGCTATGCGGAGGCCGGGAAAAGCGGAGCGCAGTTCTTCTTCTATCATTTCGGTACCAAACCCGGTAAAGCCCGCCTCCAAAGAGCCGCATTCGGGGCAGGCCTGGGGGGGCGTTGTCTGGTAACCGCAGTAGTGGCATACCGCTTTGCCCCGGCTTTTATGCCAGGTAAGGGAGACGGAGCAGCGTTTGCAGGTTAATTCAAAGCCGCACTGCCTGCAATGGTAAAAATAGGCGAAGCCGCGGCGGTTAAGAAAAAGTATGGTCTGCCGCTTCATGCCGGCGGTTTTTCTGATTTCCGCTTTTAGTTCGTCCGTTAAACAGCCCGGTGTTTTTTCGAGGCTTACGGGGATTATTTGTGGCAGCTGTCCGCCGGAAAGACGGCGGGTTAAATCAAGCCGCCTGATTTCCCCGTCCCGCATAAGTTTCCAGGCTTCCGCCGACGGCGTTGCCGAGCCCATAACAAGGGCGGCCCCCAGGACGGAGCAGCGCCGCATTGCTACCTGCCGCGCGTGGTAGCGGGGAGTGTTCCCGGATTTATAAGAAGCGTCCTGCTCCTCATCAATTATGACAAGGGCCAGATCCTTTAGCGGCGAAAATACCGCGGAGCGGGGGCCCACGACGATACGGGCTTCCCCGGCCCTCATGCGCATCCATTCGGTAAAACGGTTTGCCTGAGTCATCCCCGAATGGATGGTCGCGGCAAGGGCGCCAAAACGTTCGCCTATTGCCCGTGCGGTTTGGTGGGTCAGGGAAATCTCTGGTACCAGGTAGATGACAGACTTTCCCCGGTTAAGAAAAAATTCCGCGGCCTGTAAAAAAACTTCCGTCTTCCCCGAGCCGGTAATTCCGTAGAGGTAGAAGGGTTGCTTTTTCGCGCCGGATTTTTCGCCCGGTTTTTCGTACCCTTCAGTAATCGCGTCCAGGGCATATTTTTGCTCCTGGGACAATTCCAGGGCTTTTGGGGTTATTTCTTCACTTGCTATTGATGAAGGGTAATCCCCGGCGCGCTTGCCCGAGGGGATCATGGCAGAGAGCGCCTGCCCAAGGCTGCAAAAATAAAAGCCCCCAATCCATTTTGCGAGTGCTACATCCTCTTCCCCAAAAACCGCCTCGCTGTCTACAATGCGCCTTATTGCCTTAACCGAGCCTTCTTTTATGCCTTCCGGCGGGGTGTCCCGGCAGGCTATGATATAGCCCAGGGTTTCACGCCGCCCAAATGGAACTATGGCGCGCTTTCCCGGCGCCGCTTCGCCTTTTTCATCGCCCAGGTAAGTGAACGCCGCTTTTGAGGGAATATCAAAAACAAGATCGTAATACAATGCGCTGCCTTTTAACGGCGCGCTTACTGTTTTGCTCAACGGGAAAGTGCCCTCACTTTTTCGGCGAAGGCGGGATCTTTGGCGGCGTATTTTGCAAGAAGGGGTTTTACTTCGGCGGCGTAACTTTTATCAAGTTTGGCAAGCGCTGCCATAAGCTGCTTTAGGTCTTCAAAGGCAGGGTGCTTTAGGCTTTCGTCCCGCAGCAGTGCCGAGGGGTGGAAAGTGGGGATTACCGGGATGGGGGGGATGCTGTCGCTTTGGAGTGTCCCTGTTTCTACGATTTCCACTGCCGCGGGATATTCCCCAATCTTGCCCCGCAGGCGGCCAATGCCTTCTTCGGTACGGAGTATGTGCCGGGCGGCAACCCTGCCCGCGCAGAGGATTAAGAGGGGTTTTAAAAGGGCTATTTGTCTTTCCAGGTAGGGCGCGCAGCACGCGATTTCCTCGGGCATGGGGTCCCTGTTTCCCGGCGGGCGGCACTTTACCACGTTGGCTATGTAGCAGTTTTTTTCCCTGTATAGTCCGGCCGAGGCGAGCATCTTGTCCAGAAGCTGGCCGGCTCTGCCTACAAAAGGCCGCCCCGCTATATCTTCGTCGCCGCCGGGGCCTTCGCCTATGACCATCACCAGCGGAGAGGCGGGCCCTTCGCCGGGGACCGCTTTGGTGCGGGTTTTCGCGAGCGGGCAGGCGGTACAGGAACGGATTTCCGCCTCAAGCTCTTTAAGGGGGCTGTCATCTTCAGCCGCTTCGGGAACCAGGTACGCCAGGGGTATGGAAAACGCGTCTGCCTCTGGTTCCGCGCCGGCGGCTTTGGGGGCGGCTGTCTGATGGCCTGCGGGCATTTGGCCTTCGGTCATTTGGCTTTCGGGCACGGCTTCGGGATCATCCTTAAAAGCATAGTCCGCGCCGGAGTTTGCATACCCCGAACCAAGGTAAGCGGAGACAGTATCAAAAAAGCAGGCGAGGGTGGTTTTTTCTTCCGCGGTCATGGCTAATTGTCTAAAAAAATCGCGTTCTTGCCAAGTTGCCGGGCCGCGGCGGCAAGGGCCGCGGCGGTTTCGCGGCTGCCTTCTTCTTTTAAGTCCCAGGCGGCGTCCAGGCAGTTACCGGGCATAAAACGCCTAAAATGCCACGCGCCGTCCCGGGCCGCGTTTTCTACCAGAGGCGCCAGGGCTTCCA
>JAIRLQ010000073.1 GCA_031259345.1 Treponema sp. | reverse complement strand
ATGCTCGCGCGGGTTTTAGACTCAATTTCCCGATGGGTAAGAGAATAGAAATTGCTTATAAAAACAAAGGATAATAACAGAGTTATACCGATTATTCCCGTAATAAACACCACCGCCAGTGTAAATACAATAGAATGTTTCATGTTTTTTACCATAATTCACTCCTCCATGCCTCAATTTTATCCACGCCCGGGAAAACCCCGCTTGATTAAGGCTTCGTGCGGCTTATTCCACTCAGAGCTGGTTTGGAGCAACACATGAAAAAATGATACCAAACATTGAAATTTTATACAATGCAGGAATTTAGTTCTAATGTGGGTGTAGCCAGTTTCATACATAAAAAGTATGATGGCAGATGAAATCAGGTGCGGCATGAAAAAAAGCAAAAGCCGCTTATTCAGACTGATTTGGACAGAACAGTAGCAGCCTGTTGCGCTTCTCCCCCCGGACCGGGGTGGGTCTATTTTTATCGGCCTGGTTTGGGTTATTATCTTCTATATTTTGCCTACCCGCAAAACCCTTCTTTTAATAAGTCAAGATCCAGTTCGGGGTATACCGGGAACCTGTCCAAAATCTTTTTTACCCGTTCAAGCGCCTCCGTTTTGACGGCGCCGGGGAGAACATATTTTGCCTTGCTTAACTTTGCCGGATCTTTCGAATCCTGGGCGGGTCTGGTGTTTTTTACCACCATAGCTATTATGCTGCCCAGTTCTTCCATTTCCGCCGTGCCCATACCCAGGGTAGTAATAGCTGCCGTCCCGATGCGCAGGCCGGAGGTGTACCAGGGGCCGTTGGGATCAAAGGGAAGGCTGTTCCGGTTCAGGGTAACGTGGCATTCGTGGAGGACGCTTTCCGCCTGACGGCCCGAAAGACCCGCCGCCCTGACATTCACCAAAAACAGATGATTATCAGTGCCGCCTGTCAGCACCTCAAGGCCGCCCTTCATGCAGGAAGCCGCCAGGGCTTGGGTATTTTCAACAATCTTTTTGGCGTAGTCCCGGAATGCCGGCTGGGAAGCTTCCTTAAAGGCGATCGCCCTGGCGGCTATCACATGGGGGAGAGGCCCGCCCATGGTAAGGGGACAGCCTTTGTCCAGGGCCTCGGCAAATTCCGCTGTGGAAAGCACCATGCCCGCCCGAGGGCCCCGGAGGGTCTTGTGGGTGGTAGTAGTTACAATATGGGCATGGGGAACAGGGTCAAAATCACCGGTAAACACTTTCCCTGCCACAAGGCCGGCAAAATGCGCCATATCTACCATAAATATCGCGCCTACGCTGTCGGCAATCCGGCGCATCCGTTTAAAATCAATTTTTCTGGGATATGCGGAATAGCCCGACAAAAGAATAAAGGGCTTAATCTCCTTCGCCTGTTTTTCAATTTCGTCATAATCCAAAAGCCCTGTTTCTTTAGAGACCGAATAGCCATACACATCAAAAATTTTAGAAGAGATATTATGGCGGTAGCCATGTGTCAGATGGCCGCCTGAATAATAATCCAGCCCCAAAAGTTTTTTGTTACCAAGCTCGCTTTTAAGCTCCCGCCACTGGGCATCGCTTAGTTTATAAAGATTGGTTTCGCCGAATTTGGCAAGCAGAGGATTTTCCACCCTGGTGGAAAGAGCCGCCCAGTATGCCAAAAGGTTGGCATCGGCGCCGCAGTGGGGCTGCACATTGGCATATTCGGCCCCAAAAAGCTTGCGGGCTTCTTCCGCCGCAAGGACTTCTATGGCATCGACATTTTCGTTACCGGCATAAAAGCGGTGGCCGGGCATGCCTTCGGCGTATTTATCCGTTAACAGGTTCCCCATGGCAAGCTGCACCGCCAGGGAACAGTAATTTTCGCTTGCAATCAGCTTGACCCGCTTCCGCTGGTTTTCAAGTTCCCTGACTATATAATTGGCAATTTCCGGCATTACCCGGCTAATTTCGGTTAAGGCGCAAAGATACGCCAAAAGGCTGGTATCAACATTCCCTTGGCTGGCAGAATTTGCAATTTTGCCAAGATATTGAGCGACAGGATTCTTGCTGTTTATCATAGTGAGTTTAGTATAACCAGAAGACGCGGTTCTGACAAGCAAAGCAATTGAAGCAGGCAAAAACATTTAAAAAGCGGCAGGGCGTGGGGCTCAATAAATGTTCCTGCTCATATACTCGTATGGACAGACACTAATTAATCGCTGTTTTTCGATGTCTCCCCGCGGCCAGGCTCAAGCAGCTTAAAGCTAAGTTCCAGCATCCTCTCCGGCTCTATGGGCTTGGAGAGATGGGCGTTCATCCCGCTCTTCAGGGCCAGGTTAATATCTTCCTGAAAAGCGTTTGCCGTCATCGCTACGATGGGAACGCTTTTTGCGTCAGGCCGATCCAGAGCCCGGATAGCGGAAGCGGCGTCATAGCCGTTCATGTTGGGCATCTGTATATCCATAAAGATAATATCATAGGTATACGCCGGTTTTTCTTTAAAGATTTCCAGCGCCTCAAGGCCGTCCATGGCTTCATCTATCACAATGCCTGTCTCTTCCATCAGGCTGATGACAATTATACGGTTAATCTCCACATCGTCAACCATGAGCGCCCGTTTGCCCTGGAGCCTGCCGGCAACATTCTCTACAATTACTTCTTCATCTTTGCCGATCTTGGCTTTAAGCATCCAAAGTTCAAAACTGAAACAACTCCCTTCTCCTTCCCTGCTCTGAACTGTAATATCGCCCCCAAAAAGCTGTATGATACTCTTGCTTATGGCCAGCCCCAGGCCGGTACCGCCATATTTTTTGGTGATCTGATTATTGGCCTGCTCAAAGGGCTTAAACAGGCTTTTTTGGGCTTCTTCGGGAATACCGATCCCCGTATCCAAAACTGAGAATTCTATCAGCCCCTTGTTGCCATCGGTTTTTTTAAGAATCATGCTAAAAACGATTCTGCCTAACTCGGGGGTGAATTTAACGGCATTGCCCAGCAGGTTGATGAGTACCTGGCGCAGCCTAAGGGAATCGCTTAGGTAAGCAGGATTTCCGGTAATATCAAAATTGATTTCAAAGCTAATATTTTTTTCATTACACCTGGGCTTGATAATCGTAACCACCGACTGGCCCATCTTGAGAAGATCCACCGGCTCTTCTGTGAGCTCGATCTTGCCGGCTTCTATTTTGGAAATATCCAGAATATCGTTGAGCAGCCCCATCATGTGCCGGGAAGAAGTCTCTATTTGGTTGATGTTGGCCAATATTCCCGGCTGATCCGCCTTTCCTTCGGTAAGCTGTTTTTTGACGATATTAGTCATCCCGATAATGGCATTCATGGGGGTGCGGATTTCATGGCTCATCCGGGCCAAAAACGCGCCCTTATGTTCATTCGCCAGCTTTGCGGCTTCGACCGCCCGTTCCAGTTCCTTCTGCTGGTTAACCATTTCCGTTATATTGGAAGTAGTAATGATATAACCTATGGCATTACCCTGCTTGTCCCGAAGATAAGTGGCCCGGCCTTTAATATATTCCTCTACTTCCGGCCTGTAAAAAATCTCCGCTTCCCGGCCTTCCCAAAGCGCCGCAATGGGATTATACCGTGGATCATCCGGATAGATACTCACTTCGCTGTAAAGTTTACCGATAATCCTATCCAAATTTTGATTTAACAACGCGAGAGAAGCTTTATTGGCATAGATGACATTCTGATTCATATCAATAATTATTAAAGGCTCCCGGTCGGCGGCAACCAGACTGTCGGCCATTTCATCAAAGGAATTCGCCAAAGTTCCAAATTCATCCCTGGATTTGGGATTAAACCGGAACTGCCGTTCTCCGGCGCGGAACCGTGAGATACCGTTGATAAGATTTGTAATATTCCCCGTCAGGGCTGAGGCCATCCAAACCGCGATAAAGACTACCAGGATGATCATAAATCCCGCGGAAATGACAAGTTTGATGGTAGTATCCATCAGGTTCCGGTTAATAGCCCTGCGTGTATCCACCACGACCTGGCTCAGGTTCCGATCCGCGTCCGCGATAATGCCATCCAGCAGGGCTTTGGTTTCCAACGCGGGGCGCTGAAAATCCTCCAGCCCCGCGCCTATAGCTACAAAACCGAAACCCCGTTTGGATTGACCGTAATGCCCGGTATAATAGGGAATAGTGGCAGCGGTATTGGGCTTCCAGATGCCGCTCCAAAGGATGAGAAAAGAACCCGAACCCCCTTCGGCGGTAAGGTCAAACCAGCCGGTACATTGAGGGGCGTTATTCAGATAACGGCCGTCCAGGCCCACAAGGCCAATGGCGGTCAATTCCGGGGCGGGCTTTTTGTCCCGGGACTGATCCACAAAAACGGGAACATCCTTGATAAATTCCGTATATGAAAGACCGCTCGCCTGCCAGGCCTGGTAGATACTGTCCTCAAGCCAGGGTACCTCAGGCTCCCCGGTTTCGGGGTTAAACCCTACGATAGAATGATGCCGGGGATGGCAAATGCTCCGGCATTTATAATCCCAGATAAAAGCATAGTTTCCCTCAAAAGCGCTGGGCAGTTCGGTATAGCGGTCGTTCATGGGAGTTACATGATCGGTAAATTCCATAATGTGATCATGATCCAGCGCCAGCGTTACATACCCGGTGATTCTGCCGTTTCTCACTACCGGGCTGGCCCAGCGGATTATACCTTTGAAGCGTTTGCCCAGGGGATTCTCCTCCCCCGCGTAGGCTTCTTCTTCCGGCTGCCACCGGAGCCCCCGGGCAGCGACATTTTCGGGATTATACATACCGATAAGATGGGAACCCACATAGGCGCCGATTACATCGGATACATAGATTTCCCCGGGATCAAGATCCCCAAGCTCCGCAAAATAAGTTTCGGCCTTTACATAGGTATTCAGGCGGTTAGAAACATTTTTCCGCCTGGAGTCCATTTGATCCGAAGAGGTAATTTTGATGATCTCGTTCCCCTCAAGATCCACATAGGTAAGTTCCAGGTACAGGGGGCGTTCCACGGTTTTCCAAAGTTCCGGGGGACGGTTGTGGTAATTGGTATCATTTTCCGGGTTTGAAGAGGGAGAATATTTGCCGAATTGCAGAGCTTCCCCGGGCTTCCAGTATTTTTCGTCTTCCGAAAGAACCCATTTCCGCTGTTCTATTAAAGCCCTTGTCTTTGTCTCCAGAAAACGCCGGTAAACAGCTTCGTTGGGTTCCAAACCGGCCAGAAAGAGGATATCGTCATCACGATCATAGAGAAAATCCGCTACCCGCCGGGCCATATCCGTACTGGTCCGTTCTATCTGTTCAATAGCCAAATCGTTAAGAGCCATGACAGAGTCATTTACCGCCATGGTCCCGGTTTCTTTAAGGGCCGCGTTTGCCTGTTCCGTTAATTCATGGGTACGCCGTCCCAATTCGTCCCCCAGAATATTGGCCTGCCGCCAGGCAAGTATTGTAAGCACTACCAGCGGAATAACTTTAATGATAACAAAAATCAGGACAAGTTTGGTCCGCATGCCGAACGTAAGGCTATTTATAAATCGTTCAACGGACAAACGTATTTTCTTAAAACACCTTTTCATCTCACTCCTCTGTTTTGCTATATTAACTATAGCATAACATATTCGGAAAAACGATAGGCCCACCCCCGTTCAACAACGAAGGGTATTTATCTGTAAGAAGTAACAAAGAGACGAATGTTAAAAGCGGAAGATCACTATCCCTTTAAAAAAAAGAATGCACCTCATATCCCAGGTAATTGGAAAGGGCTTCCCGGACTGCCCAGGCGGTCTTTCCGGCGGTAAGGGAAAGGTGGTGCCGGTATCCTTCCCGGCCGATATATTCGGCAATTTCCTGCATCCCGGGTGTTTCCATCACCACCCCGGAACCAAAAAAGCCCTGTTCTATACCATCATTGGTCAGATTCCCTTCGCCGATAAAAGTCCAAATCTTCCCATCTTCAGTTTTGGCGCTCCCAAAGGTAACCGGAATGTTTTTCTTTATGATGCTCTGGTTCACCCCCACCCCACTGCCGGGACCGAAGCTCTTGGCAAACATCAGATGTTCGATGGTTTCTCCCTTCCCTTCCATCAATGAAATCGGTACGGGCCCGCAGTGGAAAAGAATGCTTTTGTTATCATCCATGGCAAAATTGTTGTTAATGTCCAGCAGCATAGGCGCGCTCGGCCCCGCCAGAGCAATGGCCCGCATAATCACCGCGTTGGCGATATCTACCTCGCAGGCCGCGGGGATTCCCCGTTCATTCAATTCGCCCAGGATAAGACAGGGCGCCACTCCGTAGACCAGTTCCAACTCATTCCAGCAGCGGATGGCCACCGTATCAAGGCTATAGTCGTTTATAAGGTCATCCACCACAACGCCGAAACGGCAGATAGAATCCAGTTTGGCATCTTCAAATTTGAATTCCGTAATCTTGAGGATCTGGCTCTTCTTGTCGGCAATACGATCGCCTTTAACTTCCTTCATCAGCCGGAAGACATCCGAAAGATCAAAAGTTTCCACGTTGATGCCGTGACGCTGGAGGCCTATCTCATCAACCCGTACAGTTTTGAATGCCGTAGTGCGGGCGCCAATGGCGCCGATAGTCATCCGCTTCATCCCGGCCACGATGCGGCAGATGCCGGCAAAAGCCTTGAGATGCTCCTGAAACTTTGGTTCACAGGGGTCCACCGTAAAAGGCGGCATGATGGTATATTTGATTCCACACTGACGCAGCACATTACACATGGCGAATTTACCGCACATGGAATCCCGGCGGTGGGCAAAATCCAGCTTCCCCGGCATGTCCCGGTAGGCTTGTACCAATATGGGAACCCCTGCTTCGGCCAAAGCCGCCTGGGCGCCGTTCTCGTCGGAAAAGTTCGGCATAGAGAGGATAACCCCCTGGTACTTCCCGGCATTTTCCCTGAGGAAATTGGCGTATTTTTTACCCTCTTCCCGGGTCTCCACCGCGCCATAGCGGGTGGCGCTTTCATCCATAATGATATAGCCGCAGCCGGCATCTTCTACCGCTTTGATAAGTTCTTTACGGGCATCGGCGATTACCTCACCGGGGAAAAACCCCCGGTTCCCAAAATAAAGCGCAAAGGTGATTTTGTCTGCCATATCGTTTCCCTATCCTGAATATAACATTGACCGCTTTGAAACCCACCCGGATTTAAAAGCCGCCTAGATTCATTGGCCTGAATTACCGCCTGACGATGCATTTACGCACGTTATAGGGTAAATTCCATCCGTTCT
>JAIRLQ010000067.1 GCA_031259345.1 Treponema sp. | reverse complement strand
CTGTCCATGACGAAACGAAGTTTCGTACAGTAACCGGCTTTCTGGACAGACACTAAATAATTTGACAGTATTCCGCCCTCCTGTCTTAACTTGCGGCCATCCGGTTAATCTATTATACTCGTAACATGGAGAATGCATCATGACCGGAAAAGAATTATTGGTACGGCTGGACTCGGGCATTGTGGCGGAAATTTTTACAAAACTTTACGGTAAGGCCGCTCTGGAGCCGGCCCGGCAGCGTTATGCCGGCCTGATTGAAGAGATCCTCAGGGATACCGGCGATTGGTTTCCCAGAAATGAATTCCCCGAAGTTCATGGCGACTTAAGGATCTTTACCGCCGCCGGGCGTACCGAATTGGGCGGCAATCATACGGATCACAACCTTGGCAAGGTGCTGGCGGCTTCGATACAGTTGGACGCGGTAGCTGCCGTCGCTCCGCGTCAGGATAAAAAAATATTCTTCCGTTCCACAGCTTACCCCGATGTAATTGTGGATCTTTCGGATCTCTCCATACACGAGAACGAAAAAGGCACAACCGAAGCTCTGGTACGGGGAATTGCCGCGGAATTTACCGCCCGGGGTACTCCTGTCGGCGGCTTTACGGCAAACGCCGCTTCAACGGTGCTGCCCGGTTCAGGTTTGTCATCCAGCGCGGCAGTGGAAGTTTTGTTTGCCAGGATTTTCGACTGCCTCTATGGCAAGGGGAAGCGTAGCGCCCTGGAAATAGCCCAGATTGGCCAAAAAGCTGAGAATCTCTATTTTGGAAAACCCTGCGGCCTTATGGATCAAACTGCCTGCGCGTCGGGCGGGGCTGTAGCCATCGACTTTGGGAATCCAAAAAAACCCGGGGTTTCGCAAATTGATTTTGATCCTGCCTCGGTGGGTTATGCCCTGTGCATGGTGGATACCAAAGGAAGCCATGCGGACCTGACCCCGGATTATGCCGCCGTCCCCAGCGAGATGAAAGCCGTGGCAGGCTTTTTTGGCAAATCTGTTCTAAGGGAAATTGATGTGGAAATGGTAAACGCCCGCGCGCAGGAGATTCGTAAAATCGCGGGGGACAGGGCGCTGCTTAGGGCTTTTCATTTCTTTAGCGAGAACCGGCGGGTAGACGTCATGCAGAAAACGCTTGAGCGCATGCGGGATACCCCTGGGCCCGAAGCGAAAAAAGCGGCGTTTGGAGATTTTTTAAATCTTGTAAATCAATCCGGGGATTCCTCCTGGGAAATGCTTCAAAATACCTATTCCACCCATAATCCCTCTCAACAGGGGATACCCCTGGCGCTTGCCCTGACCAAGATTTTTTTGGATAAACGCTGCGGCGGGGCCGGAGCCTGCCGCGTTCACGGCGGGGGCTTTGCCGGAGCAATACAGGTGTATCTGCCGGCGGATGTTTTGGGGGAATTCCAAAAGCAGATGGAAGCCCATTTCGGTGCCGGGACAGTAACAGTTTTAATGATCCGGCCCGTAGGAGCCGCGGAATTATTTTTTTAAAACTTGCGCGTCCCCCGGCGCTGACAAACAGGGTAAAAACAGAGACCGCAAAGCGGAGGGATTTTTTAAAATAATTGTAAAGATAAATTTTCCAATGCCGATAAATGAAACGGACGTCTATAATCAGGATATGGGGGGTGTCCGGGAAGTTGGTTACTGTACGAAACTTCGTTTCGCCATGGACATCCCTCGGACTAAAGGCCGAACAAGTTTTTCAAAAAGTTTGAAAAACTTACTTTTCGGACAGCCCCATGTCCGGGCGGCTGATTCGCACACGGGTATATACCCTAATAAAAATACGGAGGGTCCATTTTGGCCTATACCAACGCATTATCCGCTTACCGGGAAACCCGGATCAAAACCGCAAGCCAGGGGCAGCTTATTGTCATGCTTTATGACAAGGCTGTTCAGCACTTGGACAGGGGAATTGATCTCCTAAAGATGAATTCAACAGGAAAAAAAGATCCCGGAAGGATTGAAGAGATTAACAAATCTATTTTAAAAACCCAGGAAATTATTACCGAGCTTATGGTATCCCTGGATTTTGAACAGGGGGGCGGGATTGCCAAAAACCTCTTTTCTCTCTATACATGGTTTAATCAGGAACTTTTAGAATCCAATATCGGGCAAGATCTCAAGCGGATTACAATAGTCCGCAATTTGCTTGCCGAACTTAGGAGCGCATGGAACGAAATTGGCATTAAGAACGCCGCGGAAAATCCGCAAAAAGAGCCGGTGGGCGGTATCAATATAGCCGGTTAAAGGCCGGCTAAAGCACGGGGGGACACATGGCGGCTTTACGGGAACTTTCGCAAAAAGAAGTGAACCAGCGGGTTATGGTTTTAAAGCGCTTTAAGGAACTTTTAAAAGCCCAGCGCGACAGGTTTCATGCGTATCTTGACGCCCTTGACAGATCAAAAGATGTAATTGAGCGTGGAACTACCGATGATCTTCTGCGCCATATAGAGCTTGAAGAAAAAATTGTTACAGATATTGCTTCCATTCAGAAAGTGATCATGCCTCTTGAAACCATGTATCACGCCGCCCGGATTCATGGGGAAGATGTTACAGGGCTTGAGGCGGCCCTGGAAGGCCTTAAAAAAGAAGCCGTTGTCCGGGTAGGGCGCAACAAAAACCTGCTTTCAAAACGCATGACCGAAATCCGTTCGGAAATCAAAACCCTTAGGTCCAACCCTTATACCCAAAAAAGAACGGGCCTGGGCGCCCAGGCATCTCCGTCCCTTGTGGACATTCGGGGCTAATACCCCGCCCTGCGGCGAGGTTGTTGATTGAGGCTTTGGGGCTGGACAGGAAGTAACCGGCTTCCT
>JAIRLQ010000007.1 GCA_031259345.1 Treponema sp. | reverse complement strand
CGCTTTGTATATCTTTTTCGTATTGTTCCACTTCCCGAAACCAGGCCGATCCCGGGGGAACATTTTCCCTTTTGCACCATTCATCCCATACGGCGCCAAAAGGATAGGTTTTTAATTCTTCACCCACCATCATAAGTTCCGTAAACCGGTTTTCATCTTGTAAATTTTTCATCCTCCCATAGGGCTGGAGCAGGGCATAAAGCAGGGCCTTTTGCATATTGCGGGTCCCGGTTACCCATGCGGCCACCCGGTTGATTGACGCGTCAAAATAATCAAGCCCGACAAGCACCTTGTCCAGCGCGCCGTTCCGCACGATTTCTTTGGCAATTTCTTTGAGCTCATCATCCAGAAGCACCACATGATCGGAATCCCAGTGTACAGGCCTGGTAACATGGAGAGGCAGTTTATCAAAAAAAATGAGCAGGGCTGAAATTTTATCGCTTATCATCTCGGTGGGGTGGTAATGCCCGCTGTCCAGCAGATTATACAGACCGGGATGACTCAGGGCGTAGGCAAGATAAAATTCCGGGGAACCCACCGTAAAGGACTCCAGGCCGATGCCAAAGACCTTGCTTTCCAGGGAGTCGATCACACCGGTCATTTTTTCTCCGTATATGCGGTCCAGGCTGTCCTTCAGGCGAAGCCGGGGCCCCAGCCTGTCTGCGGGCACATCCTTGTATCCATCGGGGATCCAGAGGTTGTTTAACACCGAATCTCCCAGCTTTCCCGCTATATGGGCGGCGATACGCCGGCAGGCGCGGCCATGCTCTACCCAATAATCCCGAATCCCCGCTTCAGGGCTGGAAAGGGTGAGGTTGTTTTTTACCATAAAATGACTGAAAAAAGTTGGGTTAAAATCTATACCTATTTTGTTTTTTTTTGCAAATTCAATCCAGGGATCAAAATGCCGCGGTTCAAGCCTGTCCCGTTCAACGGGCTCCGAATCCGTAATGGCATACATGGCGTGAAGGTTGATCCGTTTCTTCCCCGGTATCAGGGAAAGGGCTTTTTCAAAATCGGCCATCAGCTCTTTCGGATTGCGGGCCCTGCCCGGATAATTTCCCGTAGCCTGTATACCCCCGGACAAGGGGGAACCTCCGTTTTCAAATCCCCGGACATCGTCCCCCTGCCAGCAATGGATACTGACGGCCTTTGAGGAAAGTCCGGCCAGGGCTTTTTCCACATCCACTCCTATCTCCGCATATTTCTCCCGCGCTTCGATAAACCCCATATCTGCTCCTTAGTAAGACCGGATTTCAAAACTTTTTCCGGCAATCTCCCTGGCCGCCTCCAGGGAGGCAAATTCCCCCGTGGCGATCATTTGGGCCATCAGGTTACCAACCGCTGACCCTTCCACGGGGCCCGCCAACACGGGAATTCCCGCCGCCTTTGCTATCAGGGTATTTAAATAACTGTCCTTGCTGCCGCCCCCCACAACATGAATCTTTTTATATGCCCGTTCCATGATATACTGTATCTGCGTTATGGCCTCCGCATACGAGGCCGCCAGGCTGGCATATACGCATTGAACAATCTCCCCGGTTGTTCCGGGCGGCCTGTTACCTTCCTTTATGCAGATCTTTTTCACCGTGTCAATCATGCTGGAAGGGGCAAAAAAATCAGGATCATTCACATTGATAATAGCCTTGTAATCCGTTGAATTTTTTGCCTGGTTTACCAGATCGTCATAGGAACAGGAGGGATGAAGCTCCCGTTTTATCGACTGGATGATCCAGAGCCCCATAATATTTTTAAGAAACCGGAAGCGAAAACCGTATCCCCCCTCGTTGGTAAAATTTGCCTCCAGGGATTTTTGGTTAATCACCGGTTCTTCCGTCTCAACACCTATCAGGCTCCAGGTTCCGCTGGAAAGAAACACCTCCGTGCGGCTGTCCCCGGGAACCGCCAGGAATGCGCTTCCGGTATCGTGGGTGCAGGGCAGCATCACGGTGCAATTAAAACCGGCTTCTTGAGCTATAGCCGGTGAAAGGCTTCCCACTCTGGTTCCGGGGTTTGACAGGGGGCCAAATAAACCGGCGGGCAGCCCCAGTTTATTGATGATGTAAAAATCCCAGGAAAAATCGCGGGCATTGACCAGGGCGGTACTGGTGGCGTTGGTGTATTCCTGCGTTTTTATGCCGGTTAAACGGAAATTAAAATAATCAGGAAGCATAAGAAGGCTGTCCGCCTCTTCCAGCAATTCCGGCTGCCGCCGCTTAATGGACATAAGCTGATAGATGGTGTTAAACTGCTGCTTCTGTATTCCGGTCCGCCGGTACAGCTCCTCCTGGGGTATAATCGTTTCCACCAGCTCATCCATGCCCAGGGTGCGAGCATCACGGTAAGACACCGCTTCCCCCAGCAAGCGGTTGTTTTTGTCCAGCAAAACAAAATCCACCGCCCAGGTATCAATGCCCGCCACGGAGGGGATTTTTCCCAGGGCTCCGCACTTTTTCATGCCGTCGATAATATTTTCCAGAAGCCGGTCCAGATTCCAACAGAGGCGGCCGTTCCGCATTTCCGCCCGGTTTTCAAAACGGAAGACCTCTTCGGTCCTG
>JAIRLQ010000552.1 GCA_031259345.1 Treponema sp. | reverse complement strand
CCACATCCAACCGAACAGTAACGCGAGCGTTACTGATAACTCCTATTTAGGCGGCGCGAGCCGCCATACCCAACCGAACAGTAACGCGAGCGTTACTGATAACCCCTATTTAGGCGGCGCGAGCCGCCACATCCAACCGAACAGTAACGCGAGCGTTACTGATAACTCCTATTTAGGCGGCGCGAGCCGCCATACCCAATCGAACAGTAACGCGAGCGTTACTGATAATGCCTTTATAACCCTAAGGGCGTTTTTCCAGGCGATTTTTTCAATTTGGTCCCAGGACATTCCGTCCTTTTTAAATTGATCAAGAAGGAGGGGTAATTTTTCAGCCCCGTCTATTTCGATATTACCTTCTATGCCGTCAAGGTCTCCACCCAGGGCCGCGCATTCCGACCCGCCGGTGTTGATTAAATGTTTTGCATGGGCGCTGATACCGGCGGCGGTACTTAGATTGCTTTCCGTATCGGGGTTTACAAAACCGGGGTTAAAGTTAAGGCCCGCAACGCCGCCCGCCTCTGCCAGGGCCCGGATCATGTCATCCGTTAAATTGCGCGGGTGGGGGCTTAAGGCGCGGCAGTTGGAATGGGAAGCCACAAAAGGCTTTTTGCTTTTTTTGGAAAGTTCCGCCACATCCCAAAAACCGCCGTCGGAAAGATGGGACACATCAACAATCATACCGATTTCGTTCATCCGCAGCACCGCGTCCCTGCCAAAAGGCTTTAAAGGCGCATTCATTATTCCGGCATTTTGTGAATTGGGGAAGCCAAAACAATTTTCACCGTTCCAGGTAAGGGTGATTAGGCGAATCCCCTTACGGTAATACCTGTCGAGATTTTCAAGCCTGCCTGCGATGGGGCGGCCGTCTTCAAAGCTTAAGAAAGCGCTCATCTTGCCGGCCTTTTCGTTTGCCTCAATAGCCGCCGCGGAAGCGCCTTCCGCAACAAGCGGGGCGGAAAGTTCCATAGTAGTCTTAAACGCTTTAAAACAATGTTCAATATACGCTTCGTCGCTGAAGCCTTCGCCTTTAAAACGCGCTTCTATCCCGTCTAAAGGAGGCATAAAAATGGCAAAGACCTGGGCCATGTAAGCGCCCTGTTTCATGCGTTCAATGTCCAGCATTGTATCCTTTAGGCGCGTCAAATCAACAATTTTTTGTTTATATGACTTCATTAAAGTATCGCAGTGAAGATCTATTATTTTTATGTTAATTTCTTGGCCGCCTTTGCAGCGCCTGTTTTAAGGCATTCATGTCTGCGCCGCCTGTAAGGCCGTTGGGGGCAAGTTCTTCCATGGTAATGTCCAGATCAAAAGGGCGCCGGGCAACATGCTCAGGGTAATGGGCGTCAGACGATGTTATAAGGGGGTAATCCAGGGTATCCAGCGGCGCTTCGTTCAGCACGGGCGGAATCCGGGTACATTCCACCGCCGCCCAGTTTCCCTTAACCACAACACCCAATTGGCTGGTCATGGAAAAGGCGGGCCTGTCAACGTGGGCGGGAATGACGATGCCGCCATACAGGGCGGCGGTGGGTTCAATGTTGTCTACCGAAAGCTCCAGGGGGTTAACAAGGTAGTATTCAACTTCGCCTTCGATATTGTCATCTTCGTCTACATAAACCTGGTCGCCTGTTTTTTCGGGATCATTAGGAAAGGGCAAAAGTACGCTGTAGGCATAGTCATTAAAAGCCATAGCGGCCTCCAGGCTCGTAAAAAGGCAGAGCATGTGAACTTCTTCCTGGGTGGTGGCTTCCATGCCAAAAATGGGGAGTATACCCAGCCGGGGGCAGACTTTCGCAAAGGCCGGACAATTCAGGCTGGAATTATGATCCGTCAGGGCCAGCGCCTTTACGCCCCGGGCCGCGGCAAGCTCGGCTATATAGCGGGGAGACATGTCCAGCGAACCGCAGGGCGAGAGGCAGGAATGATTGTGGAGGTCGGCCAAAAGTAACATACAGTTTTATTATAAATGTCCCACGAGCTTGTTCCAAAACGCGAACCTTCGGTTCGATGGGACAGCCTCCCCTATTTGCCCAAAAACTGATACAGTTTTCCGGAAACGGTAAACTGGTTTTCTTTGGTCAACAGAATTGCGATGCCTTCGTCTTTTGCCGCATCGATCATGTCATCCGGCAGGGGGCGCTTATTGCAGATGATAATGCAGCTTATGTTTACCAGGGTTGCAACCGCCACGGTATTTTTGTGGGCCTGAATGGTGATTAACGCGCCGCCTTCTTTGGCGTTGGCCATCACGTCCGAAAGAAGATCCGACGTATAAGCCCCTGTTAAACCGGCGTCTTCAAATTCACCCTGGGCTATCTCCGCTTCCAGCGCGGCGGCGGCTTCTTTAATGGTCAAGTCCTGGCTCCTCTTTGGGTGAATTAATAAACACTACAGAACGCACCGTGGTGCCATCACCCGGTTTAGACTCGATAAAAAATTCATCCGAGACCCGTTTGGTATTTGCAAGACCCATGCCCGCGCCAAAGCCCAGCGAACGTATCCATTCGTTGGCTGTTGACCATCCTTCCTGTAAAGCAAGATTGACGTCAGGAATGCCGGGGCCCGAATCTTTGGCGACAATTATCACCTTGTCCGGCTGAATGGAACACAAAATGGTGCCTCCTACGGAATGAACCACCTGATTGATCTCCAGTTCATAACTTGCAATAGCTACCCGGCGGATGATCTTGGGATCGATGTCCCGGGCCTTTAGCGCTTTTTTAATTTCCGTTGACGCCCTGCCGGCCAGTTCAAAATCGTATTTTACGGTTGTAAAATTCATTTCAGAATAATGTTCCGGCGCATGTTCTTCCTTTTGATGCATCTTTTCCAGCCTCAAGACTTCACGATTCATCTCGACCAGAAGGGTACGGATTACATCTTTTGATGTCAATATCCCTACCAGATCCTTTTTTTTATTCAATACAGGAAACCTTCCATAACGGTATTTATTAAGATATGAAATGGCAAAAGAAAGGGGCATATCGTCTTCCAGGACAATGACATTCCGGGTCATCCGTTCTTCCGCGGTTTTGTCGATAAAGCCCTGATCCAGCGCCATAATAATATCTTCTATGGAAATGATCCCCAAAAGTTTTGTGCCTTCCACAACAGGAAGCCCGGTAATATAACTCTCCCGCATTACCGCCTGTATGTGCCGCAGGGTATCCGTCCTGGACGCGGTGATCACCGCGCTGGACATAACATCTTTTATTTTTAGCTGATAAATCAGCTCCAGAACCACCGACGGAGAATCAACTGTACTGATTGGTATGTCCACCAGGGTTTCCGCCTGTCCGCCGTGGCCGGCAGGGCCCGCGTTGCCTTTCATTGTTTACCCCTTCTCCAGGATATATTTGTCTATTATATCGGCCACCCCATCATCATCGTTGGTATGATCCGTTACAAAGTCGGCTATATCTTTTATGCGCTCGTCACCGTTGACCATGGCAACCCCGACGCCGGCCCACTTAATCATGTCCACGTCGTTTACGGAATCGCCGATAGCCAGAACCTGTCCGCTTCCTATACCAAGCTTTTCCGCAAGCTTTGCCAGGGCAGAGCCTTTATTGGTTTGCGGGGGAAGGATCTCCAGGGTGTGAGACTTTCCTGTTATAAGGGTAATGTCATTGCCCAAATAGGCGCTCAAAATGTTTTTAAGCGGATCAAGCAGCATGGGATCGCCGGGGATAAGAAGCTTGTAACAGCCCTGGCCCACCATGGCCCGGAAATTTTCTACTACCACCTGGCGGAACCCTGTAAGCTTTTGATCATAGCCGGTAAATTCATTCTGTCTTGAAACATACATAATGTCATCTTCGTAGATCTGCACCGCAAAGCCTTCGGCATCAGCCAAATCGCAGGCAGCCAGGGCAATCTCGGGCAAAATGCGGATTTCGTGGATGATAGTTCCGGTATCGCTTTCGATGACCAGGGCGCCGTTATTGCTGATAAGATAGCCCCGATGTTTATGCAACCCCATAAGACGGGCAAAACGATCCATGGCTGCGGGAATCCGGCTGGAAACCAGGGCTATTGCCACCTCTTCCGCTTCGGCCCGTTTTATGGCGCTTCTGGTTCTATATGAAATAGAAAGATCCGAGCGAAGCAGCGTATCATCCAAATCCAGGGCAAGCAATCGTATGCCATTCATAATAATATAGAATAATCCCGTTTTTCCTACTATGCAATAGTTTTATTAAATTATACTATAGATAAAATGAGCAGGGTTTACGTCTTTGTTAATCAAAAGGGAGGGGTCGGCAAAACCACTTCGGCCATAAATATAGGGGCTTACCTTGCCGAAGCGGGGAAATCCGTCCTTTTGGTAGATTTTGATTCCCAGGCCAACCTTTCAAGCGGGGTTGGTGTCAGCGAATCCCTGGCAAAACCCGGGGTTTACGAGCTAATTTCCGGTTTGGCGGGCCTTGCGGAGACTACCAGAGAGACTCAAGTGCCGGGTTTAAAGGTAATTCCTGCCGGAATCGACCTTTCCGGGGCGGC
>JAIRLQ010000472.1 GCA_031259345.1 Treponema sp. | reverse complement strand
GTTATAAAATCGCCGCATTCCCTTATAAGATATTTTTCAATTTCTTTTTGCTTCCCCTTTATGCGGAAAAATTTTTTTAATTTTTCTGAATAGGGGCTGTAAAAAACCCCGGAAGCGCTGAAAAATATTCCAAGCCTAATCCTGGCGGGAATGGAAAGGAGGTTTTCCAAAAGGTCTTCCCCAACACTTTCGTCCATATCAAGGGCTTCTTCCAGGCCGGCTGTGATAAGAATGTCCCAGGGCGCTTTCTTTTTAAACGCCGGAAGATCACGGTAAAAAGCAAGCCCTATCCCCCGGAAGGCGGGATCCCAGACCGAGTCCGCTCCGGCATAACGCCCGGGCGGAACAGTCAGGGGGCCGTCGCCCGACTGGGGCAGTTCTTTGCAAAGCCAATGATTCCAGAAAGATGCCGGAAGCAGCACCAGAATTTTTGAGCGGACGCGGGCATCAAACAGTTCTTCTGTTTCGCTGTGCTTTTCGGCTTCTTCAATTTCTTCCCACAAAGAATGAAGATAGCCCGCCAGGGATTGGGCCGCCTTTTCCCTGTCGTTTCTTATAACCCCGCCTCCGCATCCCCAGGCGCGTAAAAAATCAAGATGGCCTTTAAATATTTCGTCTTCGCTGCCCGAAGCAATCCATCTGTCTCTGTCCCATTCAAGGCTGCGGAACAGGCTGTTTTTCCTTTCACTTTTTCTTAAAACAACTTCCCGTCCTGTAATCCTAAAACCCGCCAAAGATTCCCCGTTAATATAACGCCCCAGGGGGCCTATCCCGATAAGTTCCAGCGATTCACGGCGTATCCATTTGTCCCTTATGGCAAGATACAGGCTGCGGAAACGCCGTGAAAGGGCCTGGGCGGAAAAAAGAGCGTCCCCGTATTTTAGGGCAGGAAGCGCCGCGGCCTTCCCGGCGCATCTTTCCATTATCGGGGCGCAGCGCAAAACCAGAGAAACTTCTTTGGGAGAAATAAAAAGATTGTCCTGGCACAAATAATCGTAAAGCATTTTGTCCGCAAAAACATAGATGAGCCGGGCATGATCGTCCGCAAAGCCGGGAATCTCGGCATTTTTTAAAACCAGCGGGGAGAAGCCCCCGGCATTATCCCCGGCAAAAAGTTCATCAATAATTTCCTGGGGGATAAGCTCGTAGATGCGGTTCTTACAGAATCTAAAATTGGGAAGGCCTTCCAGGGGAAAGCCATCCTCTCCCTTTGGCAAAAGACGCCGGAGCATGATCCTGATTTCGGTTTTTCCATAGGGCCGGGTCCCGGGTTTTATTTTGTCCACGGGGTTTAGATCCTCTCTAAGCGGCGGCCCGTCCAAAAGGGTCATCTCCATAAGCCGGTCTTCCCGCTCCGCCATAACGGGAGCGGATTTTATCAGGGGGTTATAACCCCGCCGGGCAATGGCAAGAATTTCTTTTCCCCTTATTGTCTCCGATTTAAGGAATTTGTTTTCCGGGGGATCTCCGGGCCCTTCGCCCAGGCTGAATAAAAGTCCTCCCCATTTAAAAATACCGTCCCCCAGATCTTCCGCGTCCGGGGGGATACTTCTCCTTAGGCAGGCGTTTTCCGGATCGTATTCCAGAGTAAAAAAGGGACTTTTAAGAAGAACCGGGGAACCGGTCATGGGACAAGTATACTACAGATTAGCCGTCGAAAGGAACCTTCAAAACAGAATTATTGAGTACAAACACCACCCGGCTTTCCCTTAGGAGCCGCCTGTTGTTTTCCGAAGAAGTGATCAAAAGGGCGTCTTCCCGGTCTATGATAAGATCTGTGGGATTCTGCCCGTAAATGCCCCGGGCAAGGATACGCAAAGGTTTTGGCCCTGCCAGTTTTGCCAGACGTTCGTCCAGCCCCGACGGGCCAGGCTGGAAAATAGCGGCTTCGGACGCGTAGCTTACCAGGGGACGCCCCCCGGATCGCCCTGCCTCAGAATCTGCCGCGGCAGGATCCGCCATTGAACGGTCGTAGATAAGTTTCATTTCCGTATCGTGAATTTTGGGAAAGATGCAGGGGATGGCAAGCGCCCGGGTATTTCTGCCGTGAACGGGAAGCTCTTCGCTGGCAATGATAATGATGCCCGAGTAATCCGCCGCCGGGACGGGCATCACAGGCCGGACGGTTTCGACAGGCCTTTGGGTTCGCTTAAACAAAGCCCTAATGGCTCCCATGCCAATGGAATACGACGCGTTCATCCGGGAAAGATCCGTTGAAAGGCTTGGAGGAATCCTTTTTCCTTCAATGCTCAGGCGGTCCAGCTCTTCCAGGGGCAATTCGCCCCTTTGCACCAGATCGCCCAGGGTCGATGAAGAATCGGCCTTGAGGGCCAGAAGGAAAGGTCTTATAAGAACGGCATATTCTTTTTCTATGATTTCTTCCGCCTGGATTCGCCCTGAAGGCAGCTTGAGCCCGGCGGCGCCCAGATCCAGGGAAAGCGATATGTCAAGCTCTCCCTTGTCCCAATCAGCAACCCCGGAAATATCAAGCAGCCGCCGGTTTTGTCCCCAGGCAAAACCCAGGAAAAACAATGCCAAACCCGCCAAAACAGCGTTTTTCTTCAACTATTCATTCCCCATTCTTTAAAAGTATCGGCGTTTTAAGGCTTCTTCCTTCGCGTAGAATATCGTCAAGGCTCATTCCGTTGGCTTCGGCCAGCACTTCCGGATCCAGTTTGTAGGCCAGGGCAATTGACCAAAGGGTTTCGCCCTTTTTTACCAGATGGGAACCCGAAAAATCCAGCCCCTGGGGGGACGGTTTTTGAGGGGCATACGGCGCCGCTTCTTTGAATGCGGGAATCATAAGCCTGGAACCGATTTTCAAATACCTGGCCTGGGTTCCCGGATTGGACTGGAGTATCTGATCCACTGAAATGCCGTAATGAAAGGCCAGGGCCAGCAGGGTATCCCCCGATCTTATGGTATGAATGTAATATTTTAGCAGGGGAAGATCCTCACGGGAAAGGACGGCGCGTACTTTTTCGGCATCCGCCAGGGGGACTTTTAAATGGTAAGCGCTGTCCGCAGGCGTTATGCCATAAAGGAGTTCGCGGTTTGCCTTTTGCAATGAGGCGGCGTCTATTCCGGCTTCGGCGGCAAGCATGCCCAGGTCTGCCTGCCTGGCGCAGGGTATCCTGATCCAATGGGGATCTTTTTCCCAGGATGGGTCAAGGCCGTATTTTCTGGGATTCGAGATGATTTCGGCTGCAGCCAGAAACTTGGGCCCATAGTGAATGGTTTCGGTTTTTAGCTGTTTCTTCCGGCAGAGTTCCCAGTAATCGTTTGCCGGCGAAACTTTTAGCTCCCGGCTTACCGCCCCCAGGCCGGCGTTGTAGGCCGCCAGGGCCAATAACCAATCGCCAAAATAGTTATAATTTTCTTCCAGTTTTTGCAGCGCCCCCCGGGTGGATTTCCAAAAATCCCGGCGCTCATCCAGCCAGTCATTTACCTTCATGTCAAAAGGGGCGATACTGTTCCGCATAAACTGCCAAAGTCCGGCAGCGCCTGAGCTGCTGACGGCAGCCGGCAAAAACTGGGACTCTATCACCGGAAGGTAAAGCAGTTCCGCCGGAAGT
>JAIRLQ010000432.1 GCA_031259345.1 Treponema sp. | reverse complement strand
GTTTTACCATAACCCGGTCAGCCAAGGGTTTTAGCTTCATATCTTCCTCCATTTGTAAAAATTTTGTGTATTGGGTTGATCAGAATATACCGAAATCAAGCCCTTTGGTCAAGAAAATTATGGGAAAAAACAGGGCCGGCGGTAAAAAAAAGAGCCTGTTTCAAAACCCGGGGATTAAGAAACAGGCAGATACAACGGTTTTTAAATTAAGGGACCGAAGGCCCCTTTACCCGGAACCGGTAGGAACCGGTATGATCAACAGACCCGTTGGGCTTAAAGAAGGTGGCGGTCTTATCTTCGATGCCGGACTTAAAGGCCGCCTTCACATCAATAATATGAATTTCCAGATATGCGCCGCTGTTGTAATTGCCATAATCCTGGGGCAGATGGATCCGGAATTCCGTGGGGCTCTTGAGTTCGATCCGGCTGCGGTCAAAGGAAATTTCCCTGATAATTCTGCCGGTCGCAACGGTAGGAATGCCCGTTCCATTCACCTGGTAAATACGGATATTGCTCAGAGCCCCGGAGGCCTGGGTGCTTCCGGTGGAGGCCCCGGCGCCCTGACGCAGGGACTCGATGTCCAGGAACGTACTATTGGCATTAACACCGCCGGAGCCGGGGTTGTTTACCGCGGCAATACTCAAATCCAGGTAATAGGAACGGTAAGCGCCGCTCACCGCGAGACTCGGCGTTGTCGTGAGCGTTGTAGCGCTTTGTATGGTTAAATAAGGAGTCGGGGGTGAAACGGTATCCATGACACTGGAATAACTCCAGCTGGAGTCGGTAATGGTTTTGTGGAGGAATTGATTGTAACTACCCCGCAGGGTGGTGCCCTTGTCGCCCCCCGCCTTAATGTCGGCGACAATCAGATAGGGGTCCACCATATACCGGACAATATCAAAAACGCCGGGAGCGTCGGCGGGGCTGAAGTTGATGGTTAATTCACCGGTAGAGGTATCAAAGCTGCTGTTGTTAGGGACGAGGGGGCTCCATGTCCTCGTGTCCCGGTTAAATTTCTCAAACCGGTAAGCTTTTATCAGGGTGCTCGCGGTAAAATGGGCCGTTGTCGTAGTACTCACCGTGCTGGGGACGCTGAACCCGCTTATCTTGAGAGAGGCGCCGCCATAGTCCCGGAAAGTAGAATCGGGCGTTGTCCCATAATACACCGTCGAGGTATTGCTATACTTCATTCCCTGGGCGGGACTTGAATAGACTCCTGTGGCCGGTTTCACGCCGGTATAATAGAGGCAGTAAAAATCCTCCTCCGCTTCGCCGGGCAGGGTGTCGCCGTCGGTATTCAGCTTCCCCTTGCCGCCGTTAAAAGTAACCTGCCCGGGGTCCAGTTTCAAAATCAGGTAATTGGTGGGGTTGGAAGCAGCCTGCAGCTCCGGTTCATTAAAAGGAAGCTGCAATTCCACCTGGTTTTTGCCGACCGGGTAGGCGGTATAGTCAAGCCCGGAACCAACTTCTTCGTACAGCGTCCGGGCGTCCGCCCCGGCTTTCAGAGGGAATATGCCGAGGCCCTTGATTTTTTTGTCCGTCCCGATGTCAAAATTGCTTGTATTGGAGGTTTTCGAGCTGCTTACCTGCAGGACGATCCGCCGGGGGTAACCGCTGCCGTCGATGGGCTGAACCTCATGCTGCGCGCTGAAGGAAGTAGCGGAAGATACGGTGATGCTCAAATCGGCGCCGCTTTTTTCATTCTGCAGACTATACCACTCGCTCAAGTCCGGTTCAAAGGAGGGCGTACAGGCGGCAAAGAGGCCCGCCGTTACCAGTCCCGTTATGATCAATCGAAAAATCCGTTTCATTTTTTACGCTCCTTTCCGCCCTTAATAGCGGATATTGATCTGCAATGCCCAGGTGGAGGGCATTAAAAGCTGGGCCCAGTTATTTTCCGCGTAACCGTCGTTCGCGCTGTTGGAAAGATAGAAGTCCAGGTTCAGGTTGTCGTTAAAGAAATAGGTACAGCCCATGTAGTAGTCGCCGCTGTAGTCTGTCCCGCTCGTATAAGTCTGGGTATACGCTGCCTGCGCTATGGTGGTGACGGTAACAGGCCCCATAGAAGAAGGAACAGCGGGGTTCTGATGGCCGTCATCATAGGTGGTGGTGGTAGTCACCTTGGAAGTACCTTTGTCCGTGTCCCTGGTGGTAATGCTCTCGGTTTTGGCGCTCACGACTGCTCCGGCGTTGAGCCGGAATTTTTCCGGCTTTACCCAGAGCTGGGCGCCGATTTTGAAGTCGCTGGTGAAAACAACCGTACTCTTGTCGGCACCGCCGGCATCCTGAGTAGTCTCGACCGTTACCGTGTAATTGTTATAGGGGTTTTGGCCTGCCACGGCCCGGGTGGTTTTCCGGGAACTTACGGTATCGGTGGATTTTTCCGAAAGGGTGTTCAGGGTAGGAACATATTTCAGGGCCAGGGAAAACCGGTCAAAGTCCGCGGATAGTTTCAGCCCCGCCGAAAGCTCCTGACCGATCTGCGTAATTTCGCTGATCGTGGTCATGTTATAGGTGACGGAATCTTCTATCCGTCCGCCGTCGGCGGCAACGCCGCCATACGTCCACTGGGAACCGGTTTGGTATACCACCGTACCCTTGACCGCCGTACCTCCGTCGCCGTATTTATTGGAATAGGCATAAAACGCAGGACTATAGCTCAACTCCGGGGAAAAGGTAAAAATATCGTCCAGAGGCAGGCTGATCCCAAAGGCAAGCGCGGGGATGATGTCAAAATGGGCCTTCGCCGCATCATAGGTAATGGATTTCCGTTCATAAACCCCAATGCTGGCGCTGTCGGCCTGCGAATAGTCATGGCTAAAGCCTTTTATCGATTCGTTCTGGTCCAGGCCGAATTTTACGCTCAAAACCGCCCAGGGCGAAAGGGACTGGAGGGCGGGAACCAGGTCTCCCAGGACGACGCCCCCTTCAATCGTATTATACCAGGCGTTAAGAACACCGTTAGCCGGGTCATTCCGGTATATGGTCCCCTCCGAATAGGTATTGGATACGGTAGTAACCCGGCCTACCGCATCGGTCGTGGTAACAATGTTGTCACCCCCGGCAGCCACGCTCGAGATCGAAATAGTATCCAACGTCAGAAGACCGGGGGCCCCGGTCATAGAGGCGTTACCATAGCCTTCAAAACGGTTGTTTTTAATCTCCAGGCTGTTCTTTATCGCCCAGGTCTTGGTGCCAAAAATGGCGCTTATCCCCACAAGGTTGTCGATGGTATTGTAATTTCCGTCCCCGTTGATGGTGGTACTGTCCACGCCATACTGGATGCCGTTACTGTCCACCTTGGCCGTTTCCTTTTTGGTGTCGGTCTTGTTTTTTTTGGTTGACGAACCAAACTGAAAGGCCGTCCCGGCCCAGAAGGGGCGGGGGCCGAAAAAGTGACCCGCCCCGGCGTCAAAATAATAGTTGTACTGGGCGTTGGGGCCGTCATCATCAAATACACCGCCGGCAGGGCCGCCGAAATAACTGGGGGCCACAAAATTCAAAAAGAACAAATTTTTGCTTATACCGCCAATGTCCACCGTGCTTAAAAACAGATCCCGGTCTTCAAAAAAAAGACCGGCGGTGGCAAGATTGGTATTGGACTGTCCGCCATAGGCCTGGAGGGCCCGATCCTGCTGTGCGGAAGCAAACAAAACGGGAAAAACAAACATGAACAGGACAAAAAGCCCGGTCATTTGCCGTTTCATGATCATAGAAAACTCCTTAAACCACGTAAATATCGGGGATTTCCCCCTTACCGGAAGGACCATGTCCTATCCGCAAAAACCCTGTGTATCACCGCGCCGGGCGGGAGACCGGCCGCCGGTCAGTTATAGTTATACGCAATCCCATAGGTTCCGGTGTTGCCGCTGGTCCAAGGCTCCACTTTGAGCACCACGTAACCCGTATTATCGGGGGAAGCGCTGTCTATGGTTATTCCCGCGCTGGTATAACCGCTATCAACTCCCGCAGAGGGGGAAATAAAGGTATTTGTTCCATACCACCTGGCATAAACCCGAACATCAAGGGTTTTTGA
>JAIRLQ010000410.1 GCA_031259345.1 Treponema sp. | reverse complement strand
GTGATTGGTTTTCCCAGTTTTCTCCCCGGCGCGGGGTGTGTTTGCCGCGGCGGCGGGTAAATGGCTTTTAGCCGGTTTGCGTTATCCGCATGGGCCGGGGAGGTATCTGTAGGGTGGTTATAGGCAAGTCCCTCCATCGTTGTATGGGGAGCAATGTTCCGTAACGGGGTAGATCTACCCCGTTAACCCCCTGTCCCGGCCAACCATCGGTGCGGGATGTTTCTTTTAGGGCGGCGGTAGGTAAAAAAGTTTTTAGCTGATTCGCGCTTTCTGCCTGAACCGGGAAGTATCCGTAAGGTGATTTCGGGCGGTCCCCTCTGTCATTGAACAGAGAGCGATTCTCCGTAATGGGGTAGATCTACCCCGTTAACTCCCTGCTCCGGTTATCCACCAGTGCCTCACATACCGGGCCGAGTCGGATTAACCAGACGCTGTTTCAAAACAACGCGGACGAGTGTCTCCCCAAGTTCTTTGACGAGGTGGCAGCCTTAGGTGAGGAATTAAAACGTGAGTATAGGTATCTGTACAATACAACGGCGGTCTTGAGGGGGGGATGAGGTTATTTCATTCCACAGATGATACGGGAGGGAAAGCAGCAAATCGGACTAACGGCTTAAATCGTTATCAACTGACGGAGGTTCTTTTTGTGTTTTCACCGGCACATCCTCCCCAGGTGGAAATATGCCAGGTGTTCCTTATAGCGGTCTTGCGATGAAAGGCAGGTGTCAATCAGGTATCCCGGTGTGTCTTTGAATTCCCATAAGCCGCGATAATAATAGTTCTTATGCTCTTCGTCTATGATAAACGGAATGATGTCATGCTTCAAACATTCCTTGAATATAATCAGCCTGCCGACACGCCCATTGCCGTCCTGAAAGGGGTGAATACTTTCAAAGTCATGATGGAAACGGATTATGTCTTCCAGGGAAACGGTCTCTTTTTGCGAATAGTCAAGCAACAGATTCCGGACAGCCCCTGGTACTTTATCCGGCGGTGTCGTCTCACGGTCTCTGATAATATTGGGCATCGTCTTATAATCGCCTGCCCTAAACCAATCCTTTTCAGAATCGCTTGTCGATGACTTGAGGAACCGGTGAATTTCCTTAATAATAGCTTCCGATAGCGGTTCTTCCGCGACATCAAGGATGTAATTGAAACAGGCGAAGTGATTTCTGGCCTCAATAATATCATCGACATTGGCGGCTTTACCGGTTTCGGTATTAATCGTATTCGTTTCATAAATGTAGCGGGTCTGTTCTTCCGTGAGCCGGCTTCCTTCAATCCGGTTGGAGTTATAGCACAACTTTATCTGGGTAAGATGGTAAATTCCCCCTTTGAGCCTCATCCGGCGTTCTTCCCGGAACCTGTTCAGCAAATTCATTGAATACTACTCCATCCCCTGCCGGCCACTTTGAAAAAATCACCCTTTATTAGAGTATATCTTTTCCGGGGTATGCTGACAAGGCTGCATAGATGAGTGTCTGGCATTAGGGTGCTTCCACGGTTTTTCCCCGATGCGGACCTATTCTGCCAAGGCGGCAGCGGGGTAATTTCCTTTGTGGTTTTACCAGGAATACTTTCGCCTAATGGGGTAGATCTACCCCATTAGCTCCCTATCCCGGGCATCAACCGGTGCGGGGTCTTTTCCCGAAAGCCGATAGTGGGTGTATAATTCCCGAATGGTTTATCCACATGAACGGAATGGTATCTTGAGGGTGATTATAGGCAAGCCCTTTCATTGTTGGATAAAAAACAATTCTCCGTAACGGGGTAGATCTACCCCGTTAGTTCCTTATCTCGGCTATCCACAGTGGATAATCTAAAATATGGTAAGGCTGTTAGGTTTTTCAAAAATTATTTGGGGAAGATTATCAAAATAGCAGAATGATTACCACAGAATGAGGGAATTATTCATATAACATCTATCCTTTCAATAAAGCATTTCCTAAAATTGTTTCTGGTTTTATTCTCCCAAAATCATTAATAAATCTTGATGATTGTACTACCTTTTGGCTTTTTGGATTTGCATTAATGCCAATCTTAACCGCATCTACCCCTGACAGTCGAATGAATGAACTTATAAGCAATCTGCCCGGATAATCAATCTCCGAAGATTTACATCTGGTCATTGCGACATAGAATAAACGCCGTTGCTCTTCAATAATTTCAATCTCTGTACGTACATCGTCTTTCGAGAAAAAAGGCATAAGTTCATCTATCATCGAAACCATTATTACGAATTTGGCGTTTAATCCTTTTGACGAATGCAAGCTCATGATACGGACATGATCAATATCATCTGGGATATCTGGTACAGTTAAGCTTTCAGCTAGTTTTAAAATAATAGATTTAATCCAAATATTTTCACCTTCACTATTTTCAAGCGGATTTGTGGACAGAATATCCTGAAATAGAGATGATATCTCATCAAAATCATCTTTATCATCACCTTTCTGAAAATATTCAAACAAATTATCAGCATCTTCTAATAATCGCCTTTTGATAGCGGCCAAATCAGTTAATATCCTACGATATGCGTTAAGCAAACTCTTAATACCATCTATTTTTATTTTTCCGTTAAGAATGTTGTCCAAAACATCTTTTATCACGATTTTATTCTTGTCAGCATACTCTTTTATGATTTTGTATTGTTCAAGCCTACAATTGCTATCTCCATAACCCAATAAATATCTCAACGAAATTTTATCATATGGAAATGCCAATAAATATAACAAAGAAAATGCCCGTTGAACATTTTTGTTCTTTATGACATCTTCACGAAAATAAGATTTTGCAGATATGCCACTTGTTAAGAGCATATCTTTAATCCTGTAGCCGAACAATCTTCTTGGAGATAAAACCAAAATGTCTTCCGGCCTAATCAAGTTGTCATCTATTTCTTTTTTTATTATTTTAACAATGCCTTCAATTTCTTGATTGTTATTAACCCATTGAATAATTTGTACAATTCCTTGCTGATTCTTTTCATACGGCTTTAGCTCCCCCAATGTCCTGTAAGTGTTTTTTGATATCAATGCCGAAGCCAATCTGGTAACGAATTGGGGGCATCTCCGAATTATGTCAAATTGTATGTCATCAAATTGCCCATACAGGCTATTGACCTCTCTTATTCCTTCCGGATGAGCATTTTTGAAACCGTAAATAGATTGATCATCATCCCCAACAATTACTATGTTCTTCTTACCGGTTATTATTCTTATAAACTCCTGTTCTGCCCTGTTTAAATCTTGATATTCATCGACCAATACAATATCATATTTTCCAATTTCAGGAGTAGCAGGATTATTTTGCAGATAGTTTAAAGCAATAGGAATAACTTCTCCAACCATCATGCCTTGATGATATTTTAACCAATCTCTGATACGCTCAAGAAATTCTTCTTCAACTTCATTGCGAGGCAAACCTGGTTTTTCCGACTGAAAATTAGCCCAAGCGGATTCATATGCTTCAAGCATTTTCTTCCTTTCCGCAATAGAAGCGTTTACAGGGAATTCAATATCTCTAAGTGCTGGATCAATCTCATGATCGATAACCATGCGAGGGTTACGCGATATGATAGTTTTTATTTCGGATTGACGTACAATAGACAAGGCGTGGCTATGAACTGTCCTTGCGGTTATTTTTTCACAGCCTGCAATACCGATATTTGCAATCTCTTTGCGCAAGTCCGCCGCAGATGTTCGTGTAAATGTGATTGCCAATATTTTTTCTGGATTTGTTCCATTTTCAAGCAAGCGTATTATTCTTCTTCTAATCGCAAATGATTTGCCAGAACCAGGGCCAGCTACCGATCTGATAATATGAGAATTGGAGGCCGCAAGTTTATATACTGCAGATTCTTTTTCCAGACTATTGTCCCAAGTCATTTTATTGAGACTTAAAAAACCACCGCCTATGGCGGTGGTCATGTACTGATGGCTATGCCATTAGAAAAACAGGAAGGTTAAATGATGCGAATATTAAAGGGTGATTTCATACGGGAACGCAATGAAAACAAATCTCAGCATGAAGCATAAACTGAACGGACATTGGCAAAAGCTGGAAGATATTTTAGGCCCCTTTTAGGGGCCTCCCCACTCAAGCCACCACCTTTGGTGGCGGTTGTTGACTTTCAACAGATTTTAGGCCCGAATGTCGCGTAAAGACCTGTCAATTCACTTCGTTTTACCCTATCATAGACCAATGGACATCACCTTTTATTCCCTCGGCGCGGCTGAGGAAGTTACCGGTTCCCGGCATGTGCTTGAAGTAGGCGGACGGAGTTTCCTCATAGATTGCGGAGCCTTTCAGGGGAGCCGGGCGGAGGCGGATCGGAAGAACCGGAATCTGGGCATACCGGCGGACCAGATCGAAAGCGTTATCCTGACTCACGGCCACTATGACCATTGCGGCCTTCTGCCGGTTCTAGCTAAACAGGGCTATAGGGGCAACATCTACGCCACCCCCGCAAGCCGGGACCTGGCGAGCCTTATTATGATGGATTCCGCCAAGATACAGGCGCGTGACGCGGAGTATCTCCGTAACCAGGCCCGCAAGAAGGGGGAGAAGTTTGACTGGCAGCCGCTTTTCACCGAGGCGGACGTGGTAACCGCGTCGAACCAGATGGTAACGGTGTCCTACAACCGGCCTATCGCTATTGGCGACGGGGTAACGCTGGAATTCTTCGACGCGGGACATATCCTGGGATCCGCCCTGGCCATGATAACCGTCAAAAAGGGCGGAGAGGAGGCGCGCATCCTCTGCTCCGGCGACCTGGGCCGTCCGGGAAAACCCATCATCCGGGACCCGGATACCCGGCTCCCCGCGGCGGACTACCTGGTTCTGGAAAGCACCTACGGCGACCGGCGGCACGATACGGCGGATAACGCCATGGAAAAGCTCGCGGACATCGCAAACCGGACGGCGGCAAAACGGGGCCGCATCATCATCCCCGCCTTTGCCATTGAGCGGACCCAGGAGCTGGTCTACTATTTCCATCTGCTCACCGATGAGGGGACCATTCCGGAAATTCCCATCTACGTGGATTCCCCCATGGCCTCCAACGCCACCACCATCTTCCAGGTTCATCCTGAATGTTATGACGAGAACATTCACCAGGCGTTCATCAGGCATCACAAAAACCCCTTTGGTTTCAATTCACTGCACTTTACCACCAGTGTACCCGAGTCCAAGGCCCTGAACAGCCATAAGGGGCCGCTCATCATTATCTCCGCTGACGGCATGTGCGAGGCCGGGCGTATCCAGCACCATCTGATGAACAGCATAGGCGATCCCCATACCACTATTCTGACGGTGGGCTACATGGCAAAGGATACCCTGGGCCGGCGTATACGCAGCAAAGAGCCGGAAGTGAAGATTCACGGCCAGTGGTTCAAACGCCGGGCAGCGGTGGAGGAGATCAACGCCTTCAGCGCCCACGCGGATTATGTTGAGGCCGGGGAATGGCTCCGTGCGCTGGATACCTCCCGGCTCAAACATATTTTCCTGGTTCACGGGGAGCCCAAGGCTCAGGCGGCGTTCAAGCGGTATTTGGCCGAAAAGGGCTGGGACAATGCTGAAATTGTCCGGTATGGCAGGAGCTATAAACTAGCATGATCTATTTAACGGGATTTCACGCCATTGAGGAAGCCATAAAGTCCGCCGGTCCGGGGCAGCATCCGGGGACCTTGCTGATGGCAAAACCGGGTCCTCGGGCGAAGGAACTCGCGGCGCTGGCAACGGCGCGCACGATACGGGTGGACCGGGTAGGGACCCACGAGCTTGACCGCCTTGCCCCCGGACACCGGGGCATAGCCCTAACGGTGGACGAGGGCGGTGCCCGCCGGACCGGAACCCCGGCGGACCTGGCGGCGTTTATCGCCGGCCTTGAGGACCGGAAGGATGCGCTGGTGGCGATCCTGGACGAGATAACCGATCCCCACAATTACGGCGCCATCCTCCGGTCCTGCGATCAGTTTGGGGTAGATATGGTCCTTACCCGGAACCGGAGGACCGCCAAACACGCCGGAATTATCGCCCAAACGTCCGCCGGCGCGGTTTCCTGGGTGTCCGCCGTGGAAGCGGCGAATCTGCCCCGGGCCGTGCGGAACCTGAAAGACGCAGGGTTCTGGATCTACGGCGCGGACGCGGCGGGCGAGGCGGCGTACAGCCGGGACCTCACCGGGCGGATCGCCCTGATCCTGGGCGGCGAGGGGTCCGGCATTTCCCGTCTCCTCAAAGAATCCTGCGACGGCCTGATACGGATACCCACGCACGGCAGGATAGACTCCCTTAATGTGTCGGTAGCGGCGGGGATACTCTTTTACGAGGCGATACGGCAGCGGCGGGGTCCACGATAGCCAGCGTAACGCCCGCTTCCGCCGGGATCCCGGTCAAGAAATCCGGGGAATTCGTCAGAATAGCAGCGCCCGGACAGTTTTTCCCTATCCACTCGCAGACGCGGACAAAATCATCCGCGCCCTGTTCCTGCTTGGGACGCACGGCGACGTCGAAAACGATGTCTTCCGGGGGAAAGCCGCCGCCGGTTAAGAGGGCGTACGAACGCTCCGCACAGGCGATTTGCCGCTCGTAACCCGTGGCCGCGCCCTGTTCGTCACCAAGCGGTACGGCCGCCGCCGCGCCGTACCGCCGGACGTGCCGGGCCTTGCGCAGGAATTCCTCCGCTCCCTCCTTGAGGTTGATGGCGCGGACCAGGCCCTTTCCGGGCAGGCACTTGAGGGCGGCTTCGACGGTGTCCCAGTCGGAACTCTCAATCATGATGAGGGCGTGCGCGAAAAGAGGGTAACAGAGCCCCAGGTTGAGAAAGCGGGTTATGGCGCGTTTTGGATCCGGCAAAACGCCGTCTACACAGACGTTGATCCCGGCTGCGCCGTTTTCCAGCATATCCTGGGCTATGGATACCCCTTCATCGTAATCTTCTTCGGTGATACACCGGAAGAACTCCTGATTTTTTGCCGCATTGGTCCGATCCCCAATCGGGATGACGCTTTCCGGCGGGCGGCGGTCCGCGCGGAAATTCCGCAGGCTGGCGGAGACCCTGCCGGGGATCTTCCGGGGCGGAAACCCCTGGGCTTTTGCGGCAATGGCGGCGATGTGGGCAGGGGTGGAACCGCAACAACCGCCCAGGATGTTCACCAGGCCCTGTTGCAGGTAGCGTTCCAGATGGGCGGACATGGTTTCGGGAGTTTCGTCGTAGGCGCCCTGGCGGTTAGGCAGGCCGGCGTTGGGATAGGCGATCACCAGGCAGGGGGCAAGGCCGGCCAGTTCCCGGATATGGGGTTCCAAAGCGTCCGCGCCAAAGGAGCAGTTGAGCCCCAGGGCCCAGGGGTTCCCGTGGCGTACCGCGGCGCAGAAGGCCGCCAGGGACTGCCCCGAAAGAATATGCCCCGCGTCGTTGGCGATAGTGGCGGAGATCATGAGGGGGATAGGGCAGCGCCGTTCTTCTTTCAGGCGGTTTACGGCAAAGACGGCGGCTTTCGCGTTGATGATGTCGAAAACCGTTTCGATGAGCAGGAGGTCCACGCCGCCGTCCAGAAGCCCGCGAGCATTGTCGTAATAGGCCGCGGCAAGCTGGTCAAAGGTAACGCTCCGTTTGCTGAGGTCGTTCATGTCCGGGGCAATACCGGCGCTTTTCGCGGTCGGCCCCATGTTGCCCGCCACAAACCGGGGCTTATCCGGCGTGGAAAAGGCATCCGCCGCGTTCCGGGCTATCCGTGCGGCGGCGGCGCTTATCTCGTACGCCTGGTCGTCAAGGCCGTACTCCGCCAGGGACACGGCGGTGGCGTTAAAACTGCATGTTTCGATAATATCCGCCCCTGCTTCAAGGTAAGAACGGTGAATGGACGCAATTACATCGGGTTTGGTCAAACAAAGGACATCGTTACAACCCAAAAGGCTGGTCCGGTGGAACGCGAAGCGGCTGCCCCGGAAATCCGCCTCCGTCAACGCAAAGCCCTGGATCATGGTCCCCATAGCGCCGTCAAGGATAAGCACGCGCTCCCGCGCTCGTTCATCTAGTTTCCCAGTAGTCATAGGGAGGATTATAGCGGAACTATCGTCCGCGTGCAAATGCTATAACTATGGGGGCGGCGCCCCACACTGGACCTTACCCTATTCGGTGGACACAAAGATAAGCGGGAAATATAACAGAAGAGGAGAAACGGAAGAATCTGTCTCCCCCACGGGCGGTAATCCGTCCTGCGTTCCGTTTTGTGGTAAATGTAAAATTACTGCGGAGGATGGACTGATTCTTTACACGGGGCGTAGTATCTTCCTATACTCA
>JAIRLQ010000369.1 GCA_031259345.1 Treponema sp. | reverse complement strand
ATTTTACCGATATTCAATAGTATTGATTTATATGCAAAGCAAAAAGCCCGTTTAAGAAGAATAGGAAACATGATTGATGATTTTGATCTACTGATTGGCTGTTCAGCAATAAAAAAATGGTTTGATATTGGTTACAAATAATGAAAATCATTTTGAAAGGATTGAGAATATAAAAATAGAAAATTGGATAAAAAATTAATAGAGGTACGGTTTACTTCGCATAACAAGATTGTTTACGCTGCGCCGCCCTGGCGGGTTGGGGGAGCTTATCAGAGGGACCAGCCCACCCGCTGCCCCATCCTTCCGATCCCTTCCTGCCCCCCCTCTATCCTCCCTTTCCCCCCACCATCACTACCATGTATTTCCCTATGTTGTGCACTATGCATCCCGGTCCGCTATATACAGCGTCCGCTTCGGGCTCTTCCCTCCCCGGCCGGCTATGCACCGTTGCCGGAACCGGCAATCCTTGCAATCCCTGCTCTTCGCCTGAATCCCAGGGCGTAACATTTGAGCAGGACTTGTGAGAAAAGGTCCTTCACCGCTTTCTGCCGACATGAGATGAAGTGGGCGATGGTGTCGTGGGTCGGCTCATTATTATAGCGCGGCTGTGTTATGACATTGGCTATATAGATGAAAAGACGGCATGGGGTATTATAACAAGCGCGTATGAAACGGCGGTAAAAGAATTTAAAGATTGGCGTGAATTGGCTGTTTCATATTTAATTGGCCGCGGCGCATGGGGCGGCGATACCATGATGTTGAATGGGCTGTATTCAATTGCGGAAAAGGCATTTGAGGATGACAACAGCCCATGGAAAAATGTTACATTAAAATAAGGAGACGCAAATCATGTTTGAACCCAGTGAAGAAAAAAGCCGCAAGGCACACGAACTCATTACCCGGGCTTTTGGGAAGCAGATCAAAGATACTACGCCCTATACCGTTGCTTATGCTTATTATATTAAAAGCGGGATTTTCGGGCAAAAGTCCAGTAGTTATGTCATCGGTTTTTCACCGGCTCTCGGGGAAATTATCGTTATTCCTGTCAATTCCGATATAGACGAAGCGGGGAGTGCGGTCAGCCTGAAAAAGAGTGACATTATTTCCGCGAAATTCGGCCTTCAGGGTGATCTCAAGATCAAGTCTGGTAAATTGAAGGAGGAACTGCGCTTTGTCGTTCCCCCATACACACCCACCACGCTGGAAAGCGCCTATATCCTGCCGATAAATCAACATGAAGAAGCGGCCGCGTTTAAACACTTTGTAAAGGACACTTTTTGATGGTGGTAAACTATGTCTTATTGGCGGTTACAGGGATCCTTTCCATAACCGGCATTTTGGAAATGGTAAAGGGAAGCGCAGGCCGGGTAAGACCCTTTCGTACCATAGGATTCGTCATTGTATTTATCCTTGTGTTAATCGCCACACTGACAGGTACGGATTATGCAACATTCAAGGTTATGATAGAGTCCATGTTTCGCGGCAAATGATAAAAAGCATTCAGGATTTTACCTTGCTACCGGGACCGGCGCGGCTAAAATCCTCGTCCCCGGAAGAAACAGAAAGGCCGTCATAATCCAGGGGTTTTGCCGGAGCGTAGTATTCCCGCGCCGCCGCCACCGAAACTATTTCAGCTTCGGGATAACGGTAGGCGCTGATGCTGCCGCCGAAAACGCAGCCCGTATCAATACAAACGGTGTTGTTCAGAAAACGCGGTTCCCGGGATGGAACGTGGCCGTAGACCACCAGGGCCTTGCCCCGGTACTCTCCGGCCCAGTTAAGCCGGACCGGAAGGCCGAACTCGTCGGTTTCGCCTGTGGTTTCGCCGTAAAGGCAAAACTCCCGCACCCGGCCTGAACTTCTGCCCTGCCATGCTTCCTTGAGGCCTGCATGGCTTACCACGAGCCGTCCCCGGTCTAGTACATAGTGGCTCACGAGACCATCCAGAAAAACAATTACCCTGTCGATAAATTCGGGGCTTTCCTGTGCCAACTGTGAAACAGTAAGGTCAAGACCGTGAGTCAGTTTTACATCCGCGCCCCGGAGTTTGCGGAGGAGCTTGACATCATGATTGCCGGGTATGCAGAGGGCATGACCTGCTTCGGCCATGGTTATCACCATGCGCAGCACTTCCGCATTTTTCGGTCCCCGGTCACAGAGGTCACCGAGAAAGATCGCCCGTCGGTTTTCAGGCGGCAGCGCTGTACAGGCGGCCCGGTCAACCGCGTAGGCCATATTTTCCAGCAGATCGCAGAGTTCATCGTAACAGCCATGGACGTCGCCGATGATGTCGAAGGGGCCGGCCTCGTCCTTTTTGTCGTTCCAGAGCTTTGTCCGCACAATCTCTGTGGCAGCGACTTCGACAGGATCGGTAAAAGTGTACACAAAACGAAAGCCCTCTTTCCGCAAACTCTTTATGCTCCGCTTCAATTCCCGTGCGTGGCCCTGCACCACCTGGGGGCCAAAGTTCCGGTCCGGCCGCGTCCTGTTCCGTTCAATGCAGAGGGATTGGGGCATGTCAAAAACGATGGCCGCAGCCAGGACGTTCTGTTCCCGGGCAAGACGAAGAACCGGCTCCCTAGCTTTCCTCTGTACGTTGGTGGCG
>JAIRLQ010000363.1 GCA_031259345.1 Treponema sp. | reverse complement strand
TTCCCAAGGGCGCTGGAAATATCGTAACAATAATCGCCAAGACGCTCGACCCGCCTGACCAAATCAATAAACAAAAGCTCGGTTTTTACATCTTTGCCCGCTTCAATACGCTTCCTGCTCAATTTGCGCAGGTGGTTCCGGGACAGGTCTATATTCTCTTCCATTTCCCGGGCCTGCTTAACCTGCTCCGAAGTAAGACTGCGCCCCAGATGTTCCCGTACCAAAGTTAAAAAGTCCTCTACCTCGTCAACATAAGGCACCAGGGCCTCCATCTCTTTTCCTTTAATAATTTGATTTTTCTTGACACTCCTTTCCAGAAGAAAAAGAAGCCCGCAACATTCATCGGTCATGTCCTCGATATCCGCAATGATGCGCAAAAGCAGCGTTATCCGGCGCCCCGCCCTTGGATTAAGCTGCTCTTCACGGGAACACTGTATAAGGAAAGATGTAAGAACCTCCCGCATTTCGTCGGCATACGATTCTTTTTTCTGCATTTCCGCCATAAGGGCGCCGACCATTTCGTCACGGTTTTCGGCTTCCGGCACCGCCTTGAGCGTCTCGCTGAAAGAAGCGTACATAGAAGAAGCAATCCCCGCCATGTCCCGGATTTCTTTTTCCGCCCTTAAGAGGGAAAGTTCCGGCGTGTCCTGAATGGAAGCAGTGCGGTACACAAATTGATAATGCGCCGGCGTTTCGCTTTCTTTTTTTATGTCGCCCTTAATAATAAAAATAACCAGGGCGGCAAACTGGTTTACAAAAGGAATAAAAACTACGGTACACATAATGTTAAAAACCGAATGGAACATTGCCAGGTGGGCCGCAATGCCGGCCCCGCCCGGGGAGCCGGGAGTAACCGCATCAACCAGGAAGAGGAGCGGTTTAAGAAAGAGCAGGGCCACCACACTGCCTACCACGTTAAAAAGAACATGAACCAGAGCCGTTTGCTTTGCCGCAGTCCGGGCGCCTATTGCCGCCATTATGGCATCTATGGTTGTACCGATGTTGGCGCCCAAAATCATGGACGCGGCCATTTCGTAGCCGATGATTTTACGGAATGCCAGGGTAATAATCAGGGTAATAGTCGCGGCCGAAGAGTGCATTAAAAGGGTAACGCCGGTTGAAAGGCCCACGCCTATCAAAATCGATGTAAAACCCATGCTGGAAACCTGGTTGATAAATTCCATAGACTCGGGATTTACCGTAGGCAGGGATTCGTTCATGGTTTCCAGGCCAAGAAAAATAAAACCAAAGCCCATAAGCGCTTCGCCCCAAGCCTGGTACTTCCATTTGACAGTCCGGGAAATAAAGCCAATCCCAATGGCGGGCAGCGCCAAAGAAGCAATGCTGAATTTAAAACCCACAAGTGAAACTATCCAGGCCGTGGTGGTGGTGCCGATATTGGCTCCCATAATTACCCCTATCGCCTGGGTTAGGGTAAGGAGGCCGGCGTTCACAAAAGACACCAGCATAACCGTGGTAGCCGACGAAGACTGGACCAGAGCCGTTACAATAAAACCGGTAATAACCGCCACAAAGCGGTTCTTGGTCATAAAGTTAAGGGCCTGCTGCATACGGTCTCCGGCAGCCTGCTGGACGCCGTCGCTCATTACCTTCATTCCGTAAAGAAAAAGGCAGAGCCCACCGGCAAGGCGGAATAGTACGCCGACAATACTCATAACTATATACTTTACAGTACTGCCGTAAATTTGTAAATTATCATAATGAGAAAGATATCCCTTACCGGTATTAAACCCACCGGCGACCTTCACATAGGCAATTATTTCGGCACAATCAGGCCCGCGCTGGAGCTTGCAAAAACCCATGACGCCCGGTACTTTATTGCGGATTACCATGCCCTTAACATCATGAAAAACCCAAAAGAGCTTAGCGCCACTATCAGGCATGTCGCCGCCGGCTGGCTGGCCTCGGGGCTGGACCCGGAAAAGGTGATTTTTTACCGCCAAAGTTCCATTCCCGAAACCTTTGAGCTGACTACCATGCTGATGGCATTTACCCCCAAAGGCCAGATGAACCGGGCCCATGCCTACAAGGCGGCAGTCCAGGAAAACAACGAACGGGGGAACGATCCCGACGCCGGGATCAATATGGGCCTTTTTACCTACCCCGTGCTTATGGCGGCGGATATTATTCTTTTTGATTCCGATATAGTGCCTGTGGGGCAGGATCAGGTGCAGCATGTGGAAATGGCGGCGGATATGGCGCAGGCGGTTAATTTTAACTATAAACAGGAAGTGTTAAAGGTTCCCCAGGCGGGGGTACAGGATGATGTGGCAGTAGTACCGGGGCTTGACGGCCGTAAAATGAGCAAAAGCTACGGCAACGTCATACCCCTTTTTGCGCCGGAAAAAGACCTTCGCAAGACCATTATGCGCATTGTTACCAACTCCCAGGGGGTAGAAGAACCAAAAGACCCGGACACAAGCCAGATTTTTTTGCTGTATAAACTCTTTGCAAGCCCCGAAGAACAGGCCGCCTTTGCCGCCCGTTACAGGGCCGGCGGGATGGGCTGGGGCGACGCCAAAGAGGAACTGTTCCGGGCGGTCAACCGGGTACTTAGCCCCATGCGCGAACATTACAACGCTTTGATGGCCGATCCGGCCAATATTGACCGTATTCTGGCCCAGGGCGCCGAAAAAGCCCGCCCCATTGCCGCCGCCACCGTTAAACGTTTCCGTAAAGCGACGGGCATAGAAGCATAATCTAAAGCGGTGAATTTTATCGGTGCCCACGCCCTGCCGCATTTCCGGCATTGCCGCGCTTCGCGCCTGCTCGCGCGCTTTTTTTGGGCGGGCATAGAAGCATAAGAAGCATAAATAGAAGCATAATCCACAGAAAGCAAGGGAAAAATGATGCGCCGCGCCGGCGCTTAGGCGCTCCGGAACTATATAGTTTTGCTCCGGAACTATAATAGTTCTGCTCCGGAACTATACCCTTCTGTTCCGGAACTATACCCTTCTGCTCCGGAACTATACCCTTTTGCTCCGGAACTATACCCTTTTACTCCGGAACTATACCCTTCTGCTCCGGAACTATACCCT
>JAIRLQ010000348.1 GCA_031259345.1 Treponema sp. | reverse complement strand
GTTTTACCGGCGCTCTCGCCGCTTGGATGATGAAATTTGCCGGGGTACAACCAATAATCGCCATCCTGACGGTCTTGGTTCTTGGCTGTTTAATTGGAGCCTGTAACGGGTTCCTGATCGCGTTCTGCAAGATACCGGCTTTTGTAGCGACCTTGGGTATGCAGCTTATCTGCATGGGCCTTGCCCGAATTGTAACCAACGCCGCCCCTATCTCCGGTATGCCGAAGCAGATGGAGTGGCTTGGCCGGGGATTTATCGGCGGTTCGGCATATGGCATTCCGGTCTGCGTTGTCATCATGGTGGGAATGTACATCCTTTTTCAGTTTATTTTTCGGCGTACCCGGCTGGGCCGGAATGTCTATGCTATAGGGGGCGGCTCGGAAGCTGCGTACTTTTCCGGGATTAATGTTAAAATAACAAAACTTATTGTGTTTACCCTGGCCGGTGTAATAGCGGCTTTTGGCGGATTGATACTCCTCTCCCGGCTGGATTCGGCGGCGGTAACCAACGGGTCTCAGTATGAATTTGATGCGATTATATCCTGTGTCATCGGTGGAATCAGTCTGTCCGGAGGTAAAGGAAAAGTGATTCAGACGCTTTTCGGCGCGTTGTTTCTTACCCTGTTTTTCAATGGCATGACGATGCTTAACATACACCCCTTTATCCAGCCGGTATTGAAAGGACTGGTACTTATCGGGGCGGTGGCTATAGACGTTGTCCGCAATAAGCGGTAACCGGAAAGAGAGCGAACAATGGCGGATGATATTATTTTGAAGATAGATCATCTATCAATTAGTTTTCCCGGAGTCAAGGCGCTGGATGATGTGAATTTCAGCATCTGTCGCAGGTCCATACACGCACTAGTAGGGGAAAACGGCGCAGGGAAAAGTACACTGATTAAAATTCTGGCCGGTATTTATCAGGCGGAAACCGGCAATATTATTCTGAACGGGCAAAACGTCAAATTCAAAACCCCCCATGAAGCCCGGCTTGCGGGAATCAGCGTAGTACATCAGGAATTCAAACTTTCCGAGCCTCTATCGGTGACTGAAAATATTTTTCTGGGACGGGTACTCACCAAAAACGGACTGGTTGACTGGAAGACCATGCGGCAAAAAACCCGTGACATGCTGGCGGAATTGAATATCAATATCGGCGTAGACGAAGTTGTAAGCAGTCTTTCGGTGGCAAAAAAACAGATTGTCGAAATATGTAAAGCAATCAATACTAATGCCGGAATTTTGATTATGGATGAACCTTCCGCGACCCTCACCGTAAAAGAACAGGAAATCATGTTTACCATCATCCAAAAACTCAATAAAGAAGGTATGACGGTAATCTATATTTCCCACCGCCTGGAGGAGGTCTTCAGTCTTGCCCATTATGTTACTGTTCTCCGGGACGGCAAGCACATACAAACTTTACCGGTAAAAGACGTTGATCGAAGAACCCTGATTTCCCTTATGGTGGGCCGGGTGTTGGACAAGGAATATCCCAAAGAAAAAACCATTCCCGGCGAGACTCTGCTCTCCGTTAAAGGGCTTACCCGTAAAGGCGTTATAGAAGATATTAATTTCCATGTGCGCCGGGGGGAGATTCTGGGCATTGCGGGCCTTGTTGGTTCCGGACGTACCGAAACTGTCCGGGCAGTTCTGGGTATCGACAAGATTGATTCAGGAGAGATTACGTGGAAAAATAAACCGGTTGTTTTTCGCAATTTCAGGCAGGCCATACAGAACGGCCTGGGGCTGGTTCCCGAAGAACGGAAAAGCCAAGGGCTGGTTCAGATATTGGCTATCAAAGAGAATATTACTATGGTTAATAGCAAGGCAATTATCAGGGCAGGAATTATCCGTTCTGATCTTGAAATACGGTACAGTAAAGAATATGTAGAAAAACTGCAAATTGCCGTGCCCTCTTTGGATACCCAGGTGCAGTTTTTATCAGGGGGGAATCAGCAAAAGGTGGTCATTGCGAAATGGCTCATGCAGCAAAGCGATTTGATTTTTATGGACGAACCAACCCGTGGCGTTGATGTGGGCGCAAAAGTCGAGATTTATATGCTTATGAACGAAATGATCCGGCAAGGAAAGGCGGTGGTCATGATCTCATCAGAACTGCCGGAAATTTTGGGCATGAGCGATCGAATCGTAATTATGCATGAGGGCAGGATCATGGGAGAACTTGCCCGGGAAGAGGCGACCCAGGAAAAGATCATGTCCTTTTGTATATAAGGCGTCTCTATAGTAACTTGGTGTTGCGGCGGGAAAACCCGCTGTAAATAAATCTTATCTCAAGGAGAAAGAAATGAGAAAAATTCTATTGGCTGTCATTGTTCTTTTAACAATGTTCCAGTTTACCGCTTGCAGCAAGAGCAAGGCCCCTGCCAGTGATTCTGCGGCGGTGGAAACCGGTGCCCCGGCAACGGCAGTCATGGTGGTCAATACTCCCTTGACGGGAAAACGGATCGGCGTGGCTCAAAGCACTCTGTATGATGATTGGAATACCGGTGTACACGATGAGTTCATCCGTATTGGCAAAGAATATGGGGTTGCCGAGATGAATGTACAGGACGGCAACGGAAACGCGGAAACCCAGCAAAGGCAGGTGGAAGACTTTATCAGTCAAAAGTACGATGTCATCTTTATCGCCCCGGTTGGAGGTTCTGATGGAATTAAGTCTACGCTGGATAAAGCTAGTGATGCCGGTATTCCGGTTATTGCTTTTGATCTAACCATTGATTGGCCGCCGCTTGTGTCCCATATTGCATGGGATCACGCCGAAACAGGGCGCTTATCCGGCCGCTATGTTGTCGATTATGCGAAAAAAAATCTGGATGGCAAAGTTAAAGTCGGGATCCTCGCCATGTTGGATGAACCCGCGACGGCAATCCGTTCGACTACTTTTAAAGAAGAACTTGAAAGGGGCCTGGGTAAAGAAAATATCACCTATGTATTTGAGCAAGACTTTGGCCGGACCAGAGAAGGCGCCGCTAATATCGTAACCAATAATATCGCCAAACCCATTGACGTTATTTGGGGCGCTGTTGATAACGGTGCTTTTGGAGCGCGAGTTGCCCTGCAAATGGCCGGCGCCCAAGGAGTAAAGGTGGTCAGTTCCGGCGCGTGGGGAAAGGAATCTTTCCAAACCATCGCCGATAATGATCCTTACTACACAATGTTTATCGGGGTTCCGCCGGAAGGTATTGTGAGAAAATCATTGGAAGCTGCCGCCGCATATTTTTCAGGGGATACGAATATCCCCAAAGACCAGAATATCGATCTGGCAGTAATCGATGCCACTAATATTGCCAATTATCGTAATTTCTATTAATTGTAATTAGGCTGGTTCCAAAATATCAAATTTTGGAACCGCCTCGATTAAAAAGCCGTTCTTCGTATCCATGGCATGAGGTCTATGTCGAAAAAGAGAATTTACCAAATAAAGCGGGTTACCGCCATACACAAGGAATGGCAGGAGTCGCTATCTCCGGCCCCGGTCGACATATTCCCCTGGGGCGATCCCAATGCTGCGGATGACTACCGGCTGGCGACCACCGCCGGCGTGACGGCGGACGATACGGCGTTTTATGTGTTCATGGAAACCGCCGAAGACGGAATACGGGCGGTGGAACGCGGCTTTAGCGCGAATGTTTACACCGATAGTT
>JAIRLQ010000334.1 GCA_031259345.1 Treponema sp. | reverse complement strand
CGCGGGTTTTGCCGCCGCCAATCCCTCGGCTGTAAAGACAATCCTTGAAAGTTTAAAAGGATCCATTGAGTGGGTTGTTTCACACCCTGCCGAAGCGGGCGCGCTGGTAGAAAAGCACGGGATGGGTTTAAAGGCCGCCGTAGTAGCCGCGGCGGTTGGAAGGAGTAACTATATGTATGTACCCGCTTCAAAAGCCCGCCCGGCCATCGAAGCCCTTTTTAGGGTATTTATGGAATATTCGCCCCAATCCATAGGCGAAACCCTTCCGGGGGATGCTTTTTATTTAGAGTGAAAAACAACCAGGCCGGCGCCTCACCGGGTAAATTTAACAAGCCATTTCTTTTATGGACTTTTTTTGGAACCGCGCTTTTTATATTGCTCTGGGGATTTGCATCGGTCTTTTTTGGCTCGGAGCTTATTTTCCCCGGCCCTGTTCCGGTAATTAAAAAACTCTTTGCCCTTGTTTCTTCTCCCGCTTTTTTGTCCGCCCTTGTATCCAGTTTTGTACGGGTAATGGCGGGAATGATTGTTTCCGTCCCTTTGGGCTGTGCCGCGGGAATTGCCGCCGGGCTTGACAGGCGTTCCGCTTCTTTTTTAAGCCCCTTCTTTTCCGTAATTGCGGCAACCCCTGTTATGTCGGTTATACTTATCTGCTTTTTATTTATGGGCGCGGAAAAAACGCCTGTATTTACGGCGTTTCTTATGGTTTTTCCGGTAATGGCGGCAAATACCCAGGCGGGAATACTTCAGACAGATTCAAATCTTAAAGAAATGTTTGCGGTGTATAACATAGGACGAAGTAAAACCCTGCGTTGCCTTTACCTTCCTTCGATAATGCCTTACGTCCTGGGAGGCTTAAGGAGCAGCCTTTCCCTGTGCTGGAAGGTAGTGATAGCCGCGGAAGTTCTGGTTCAGCCCGCGCGCAGTCTTGGCGCGGGCATGCAGCAGGCAAAGGCCCAGCTTGAGACGCCCGGGCTTTTTGCATGGACCTGCGCGACTGTAATTGCCGCGTCCATTACACAGGGCATACTTACGCTTGTTATAAAAGTTTGCAAGCCGGGCGCCGCAAAATGAAACTTGCTTTTAATGAAGTTTGTTTTTCTTTTGGAAACAAGACGGTATTTGACAATCTTTCTTTTACCATAGATACAAATAAAACCAAATTGCCTCTGGCAATCCTTGGACCTTCGGGCTGCGGCAAAACAACTTTGTTGCGTCTTGTTTCGGGGCTTTTAAAGCCCTTAAAAGGTACAGTCGGGTTTGACGGTATTACGGGAAATGGAGCAAAAAACGATGGAAAACGCGGCGCCTGCTCATTTGTATTTCAGGAAAGCCGTCTTGTTCCATGGTTTAATGTTTTGGACAATATTGTTCTTCCTTTGGAAAAACTGTACGGAAAGAAAGTTGCCCGTGAAAGGGCCTTTGGATTTTTAAGGGAAGTGCGCCTGGAGAACAGGGTTTCATCTTTCCCGGCTGAGCTTTCGGGCGGGCAAAAGCAAAGAGCTGCCATTGCCAGGGCTTTTGCCTATCCCGCGCCCCTTCTTTTAATGGATGAGCCTTTTCATTCCCTGGACATTCCCCTGCGTATTGAATTAATGGAATTAACCCTGAGATTGCTTCTAAAAGAAGAAAGGCTTGCGCTTGTTGTTACCCATGATCCAAGAGAAGCTGTTTTTATGGGCGGCAGGATAATTGTGCTTGGTAATAGCGGCCGGGAAGAAGGGCCTTTTGGAATTGTTTACGATGAAACAATTGCCGTTCCTTTAGCTGAGCGGGATTATTTTGCGCCGGGCATACCGGGGATAGAAAAAAAACTGGTTGCTTATTTACAGACAGACGCCGGCCTTGTTCAACTATCTAATGGTAAAGCGGACGGGGTATCTGTAGCGCACCGCCACATTTTCACCGTTTGATTGGGCCGGTATCCCCCGTATGCCCCTAAAGGCTTTTACCGCCGCTTCGCCAAAGCCCCTGCCTTCGGGGCTTTCCCGCAGTATGCTGATTTGCCGGATTTCTCCCTGCCGGTCCACAAACAATTCAAGAAACACCATTCCCTCAATCCCCGAACGCAGGGCGATGGGAGGGTAAATCGTGGCTCGCCTTATTTGATCTTCCGGAAGAACCGGCAGCACCGAAATTTTGCTCATGGGAAGGTACTCAATTTGTTCTTCCTGTACCGGGACATAATCGCTTATAACTTCGTCGGGCACTTCATCGGTTTCGATCATGGTTTCGGCAATTGCTTCTGTGGTGATGGAAGTAATTTCCGGAGGCGGCTCCCTGGGCGGCGGAGGAGGAGGGGGCGGGGGAGTGTATTCGTTTACATCAACAAGCTTCATCACCCTGGCGGCCGCCAGTTCATTTTGCGGAGTTTCTTCAAACTTAAAGGCGACAAAAAATATCAGGACCGCATGAAAAACAAGCGCCAGTATAAAGATAATTATACGCAGCAGGTTTTGCTTAGTACGTTTCTTTATCATTTGTCTTTAACTACAAAACTTACAACCCGGTATTGAAGAATTTGCAGTACGCCTAAAACCTGCTGCACATTTTCAAAAGCCGTATCGCGATCGGCTATTATATGTACCCTGGTTTCGGGCGCCTTACGGTAAGCGTCGACAATACCTGCTTCTATGGCGCTAAAGGCGCTTAATACGCCGTCAAGGTACAGTTTGCCCGATTTATCCACCCAGATTTCAAGGTTTTTTTTGTCGCTGACTTTTTTTGCATCTTCCGCCTCGGGATAATCAATTTTTACTTCTTTGCGGTAATTGATAAGAGAAACCAGCATTATAAAAATAAGAAGAAGAAAAGCTACATCGGACATGGAATTGGTGGGAATGATAAAACTTTTTTTTTCGCGTTTAAGTTTCACGATCCCTCCTTCATGCCAAAAGAGAAGGCGTTGATTTCCAGCCTTTGGGCAAGTTCGACAAAAGAAACAACTTTTTGCCAGGGGGCTTTTGGATCTATCGTAAGAACCACCGCAAGATTTGGATGGGACGCGGCGCTTGTTTTTATTTGCCGTTCCGCGGCGCCGGGTTCTATTATATTACCGTTATAGAAAACATCTCCCAGGGCGTCCATCTCAAAACGCAATAAGTCGTCTTTTAGTATAAGGCGCCTTGAATCTTTGGCTGGGAGGTTCATAAGGAAGCCCTGATTTACATTAAAGCCCGCAATTACCAGAAAGTAAATAATTAAAAGAAAAGCCACATCGCTTGATGCGCTTGATTCCCCAAAAAGAGTCCGCTTCTTCCGTAAAAGTTTCATTTCCCGTAATCCCCGGCAATTTTGATAATAAGATCAGAAGAAACGGTTTCGGCATTGGCTGCGAATTTATCTACAATATGGGTAAAAATTGAATGGAACACCATGGCAATAATGGCAATAATAAGTCCGAAAACTGTGGTAATCAGGGCTTCGTAAATACCATTGGCTACGATCTGGGCGTTTACATCTACCGCTTCGGCAATGGAACGGAACGCGCCAATCATGCCGGAAACGGTGCCCAAAAACCCTGTTAAAGGTGAAACGGAACCCAGGGCTGTAAGAAAGTTAAAACCGGATTCAAGGGAATTAATGCAGTTCATTGCTTCGGCTTCGGCGGCTTTTTCAAGACGGTGTTCCGAAACCTCATGCCCCGCTTTGATATGGCTTACCATTGCAAAAAGAACCCTTGCGCCCATACGCCTCTTTGTAAGGCTTTCGAGCCATGTTTTTGCTTCCTCGGTTTTGCCTTCCAGGAGATAGGCTTCAAGCTTGTCCACAATATCATCGAATTTTAAATTATGATAAAAAATATAAATTGAACGTTCCAAAACCAGGGCAATTGTGGCAACGGAAAAAACAAGCAGGGGCCACATAAATGCTCCGCCCAGGCGAAAAAGTTCCAACAACGAAAAACCAACCGCATTTGTTTCCATAATTACGACCTCATTTTAGCTTTTGTAGTGTTATACCGTCAAGAGAACCAAAGATAGAATCCCAACTGTATTCAATATAAATCCAGGCTGCGGCTTCTTCCCAGTCCCTAAGGAGCGCCGCCTGATTGCGTATTTCCCAAAGATCTTCGCTAAAGGCGCTTTCGGTATAGCTTTTGTTCCATTTAATGCTGTCGCTTTTAACCCATTCAGCGTTTTTTTCGCTGTATTCTCCCGGGCGTTTCTTTTTGGACACAAGTTCCGGGAAAAGAATGGGTTTCCAGTATTGTTCAAATTGTTTTTGATTTTTAAATAAGGGAACATTGATTTTTTGATGCATCCAGTCTGTTAATGCAAGGATGCGTTCATGCCTGTTGCGTAAGGCGGTAAGGGCTTCGTTCCCCGAAAGGCGGCTTGATTTTAGCCTGATCCGCCCGCCGGAAATCTGAATCTTTTTTGGGGCCGAACCGATATGTAAAAATCCGCCTTGCTCTTCCTCCCGGAATACGGCGTTTCCCAAAAGGCTCACAGAAAATTCATTCCATCCCAATAAATGGGATGATAAAATTTCTGCGGAAGTAAATTCAAAATAACCTTGAGCGCCGGGAACTGTTCCGCGTAATTCAAGGGAAGGCCAGCCGCTTAAAGATATGGCAATTAACTCCATTCCGTCTTTGGAACGTAATTGCGCAAGCTCCACCCGGTCTTGTTTGTTTTTACCCTGAAAGCGAAAAACGCCGGTTTCTTTTTCTTTAAAAGCCGCGCCGTCAATTGCTTTTCCGGATTTTTCCATAAGAGAGTTACATCCGGCGAGAAAAAAGGCCGCAGCCAAAAAAACAATTAAGCGCCTTTTCAAAAAAATAGCTCGCTTCATTTTCCTAATAACTCCACTTCATCCCAAAGGAAACCATGGGTATGGGCATTTCGTAGTTTGCGCTGTCGCTGCCTGTATCTTCTTTTCCGGTGTAGGTGTTGAAACTGGTGTTGGCCTTGGCTGAATAGACAAGGGAAAACAGATTTTCCACAGCCAAATAAATTTCTGTCGTAACTTTACTGCCGGGTTTAAATATGAAAAAAGAGAATTTTACATCTAAAGGAATAGACCATGTGGTACGGCTGTTTTCGTCATAATAAGATGAACGTTTATATTTTTTTATAATTGTGGGTTTGCCATCTTCGCCGATAACAGGCATTCCGTTTTCATCCAGCAAAAGGACATCGTATGCTTTAATTGCGCCAACTTTGGGTTTGGGCATACCGGACGCAAGGCCAAGGCGGGTATAAATATTGAAATTGCGGGACGGTTTAAAATTAAGCACCAGATTTATGTTATGAAAACGGTGAAAGTAAGGGTAATACCAGCCTGAATCTTCCAGAGTAGTTACATCGCCCAGCCCGTCGGAAATGTTTTCGCTTTCGTGATATTTTGCGTAGGTAAAGGTATACGAAAGCCAGCCGTCCCAATAACGGCTGTCGAATTTCTGTAACTGCAAGTCAAAACCCAGGACCACGCCATCGCCGTCAAAACGGTATACTGTTTCGGCTTCGCTGCCGGGGCTGACAAGGGTGTATGTATAGGATCTGTCAAAAACATATTTATAATAGCCTTCCATGTTAAAACTCCAGCCGCCCCGCAAATCGGTTTTAAAGCCCAAAACAGAAGTCCATGAACGGTTGGGACGGAGGGTAAAATCATCTATTCCGGAACTTACGGAAATACCCGCAATGGCATCGTTGGATGAAGAAAAAAGGCCCGTACCTGCCGTAAGATCAAAAGATTCGAAAACGCCCCGGTTTTTAAAAAGATTAAAGTCCAGGTTAAGCCTGGGGTTTAGAACCGGCATGGTTTGTATGGTAAAATCTTTTCCAATAAAATAAAGATGATCCAGCCGCAGCCCCGCTTCCGCCCCAAAACGGCCTTCCGGACTTGAATATTCCAAAAGCGTATATGCCGAAGAATTAACCATTTGGTTTATAATTTCATTTTCGATGCGGGTGGGAAAATGAAGATAAAGATCAAGGGTTGTAATTCCGAGCGGGAGGATAAAGGGCGCTATGGAAGGAAAATCATCAAGGCGTCCTTCAAGAAAAACTTTGCCCTTTGTTTCTGCTTCCCGCCAACTGTAAAGTTCCTGGACGCCGGCTCCCAAAAGAAAGCCCTTCCCCATGCTCCAGTCGTAATCAATGCGCCCCTGGACGTTCAGCGCCGTTTGGGTCCCTTTAAAATCAATATCTAAATCGTCTGGCCCCAGCGTGTACGTCAGGGAATCGGCGCTATATTTCAGATAATCATAATCGATCATGCCGTTAATAAGCATACGGGTAAAGCCTGCGCCCGCGGCAGCTTTAAGCATCATGTCGTTTCGGGGGTTAAAGCCAAGGCCCGAAATAAAAAAACCCTGCAGGTTATCCCAGTCAAAAACCATGCGGGATTTGCTTTTAATATCTGCATCGTCGTTTTCGTTTAGATAATCCGCCCCTACGCCATCCGCTCCGATAAAAATCGCGTTGGTCCATTCCAAGTCTGTGTTAAACCGGTAGTTTGTAGTTATTTCGGCGCTGCGTATATAGGGTGCGGTGGTTACGGCGTTAATCATGTCGAGGGTTTCGTTATCCGTAACTTTTGAAATCTGTTTTACCGCCCATACAAAGGGGTCCCAATAAGTAGCCTTGCCCATAGCCATAAGGCCGCCCTTTTCGTTAAAAGGAAAAGAAAGGTTAAGATTTACAGCGCTGGTAGAAAGCCCCAGTTCCAGTTCAGCCTGATGAGGATCGGCTTTTTTGGAACTAATTTCCAGAAGCCCCGAAATGGTATGGCCGTAACGGGTTGAAAAAATACCATGGGAAAGCCGCGCGCTCCCTACCATGTGGGGGTCAAAAATGGAAAAGCCGCCGCCCCAGTGATAGGGGCTTTCGATATAAAAACCGTCCAAAACCGCGGTAAGGTCCCCGGGGTGGCCGCCCCTGATGGAAGGCAAAGCGTTAAACATGCCTGAATAACCTACGCCGGGGAGCAGCTTAACCGCGGTCATTACATCTTCCACAAACCCGATTTGGGAGGAACGTTCCAGAGCTTCGCCGGAAATCGCTACACTGCGGCCGCTTTTTGTTTCGCTGGAAAGAGGCGACCGGCCTTCGATGACAAGCTCCCGCCCTTCCATGACCCCGCCAAGGCGAAGAGGCAGGGTAAACTCGCTGCCTTCCTGGGTAATAAGAAGCCGTCCGGTTTCGTAACCCGGATACAGGGCCTGGATAAGGAACTGCCGGCCTTCCGGAACCTCAAGCACAAGTTCCCCGTTTTCATCGCAGTTATATTCAAGGCCGTCCCATGCGTGGATAACGGCCCCTTCCAGAGGGATAAAGAGATCTGCGTCCTGGACAGTGATTTTGACTTCCCGCGCGGAAAGAGCGGCAATGCAGGCGGAAAAGTAAATTATTACACAAAACTGTTTTGCAGCCCCAGGCATTAAGACTCCGTAAAGCTTTAGATATAACAATTTAAATCTAGCATATTTACCCCTTTTTAGTGAACAGCCAATACCATTAAAAAATAACCTTGAAAAATGGATATTTTACGGTTACTATTGATAAATGAAATGTACGGTTACGGCTTTACATCTTTCAATTCTCTGCCTGTTATTTACCGCGGGCTGCGCGCTTCAACCTTCAACAAGAGAAGCCGATCCGGACAAACAGGCTCAGGCGGAAGCCCGCGAAGCCGCGGCCCGTATGGATGAGCTGTTACAGGAAGCCGACGCGGGGAATATCTTTCTTACCAACTCCCCGGCTAAAACGCCAACCATAGGCATATTAAAACCTTCCGGCTCTTATCTTGGGCCGGGGGAAGAATGGCTTCTTGACATGGTTAAAAGCGCCATGACCAATAACTTCAGAAAATTTGCCGCGGGCCGCATCACTGTGATGAACCTGTCAGACGAAGCTTCGCTTTATGCCGAGGTGGAGCGTTCCCTTTCCGGGCCGGGGGATGAGCTTTCCCTAACCGCCCGCCTTTCGGCCCGATCCATCATGACAGGCAGCTTAATTAAAGATCCGCTCTCCAACCGTTATACCTGCGAGTTTGCCGTTACGGACACCGAAACACACGCCATACTTGCTTCGTACAGCCGCCTTCATTCGGACATTGAATTAACCGGCGGCATGGCGGTTAACAAAGCGACAGAAAGCCTTTTAAAAGATTTGGGGGTGCGTCTTAATGACGCGGGCATTACCGCTCTTTACGTTACATCCAACGAGGCCGACACCGCCCTTGCCAAAGGTTTTGCCGCCGCCCTTAAGGGCAATAGCCTGCAGGCAATGAATTATCTTTTTAACGCGGCGTCTTTTAACAGCACCGCGTCCCAGGCCCAGGGCCCCCTGGCGGAAGTACAAACCAGAAACCGCATCGAAGTGCAGGGCGCCGGGGCAATAGTGATGGATTTTTTTGAGCGCCAGGAATTATGGCAGAACCGTCTTACGGAATACCATAATTTTTATACATCCCATCCGCCTTTCGAGGTATACTACACGCCGCCCGTGCCCTTAAACATGCGTGGTTCCGGGGACTTGCGGACTTATGATCTTAATTTTAAAATCGGCCTGCGGTGGAACCAAAACCAAATTGATATTATGGAACGCATACTTGAAGAGTACATACTGGACGGCCTTTATAAAAATACGGCTGACGAAATTGCCCGCTGGGAACTTCGCCACCTTCCCGAAGATTCGGAGCTTTTTCAGGGCCCAGAGAATTTCAACTTTAATTTAACGGTGAATGTTGAAAACGAGTGGGGTGATGTTTTAAGTTCCGGCCCGGTAAAACTTTCGGGGTCTCTTTACCGTTACAAAGGAAAAATCTACGCTGACTGTACCCAGGAGTACGATGCCTTTTTTAACAATATCGAATACAAGCGGGATACAATAAGTCCCCAGCTTTATGTCAGAATTGCCGAAGTGAACGGCATGAATATTGAGAGCGCCGGAGAAAACGGCTTTGTACGGGTAAGCCAGATTCAGGGCATGCCGCCTGAACAGTTGACAAAATTGCCCGGGGAATTTATTGCCGCCAGGGAAAGGGAAATGGCGCGGCTCCGGAAAACCCAGGAAAAAATTGCCGCAAAAGCCGAAAGGGAACGGGCTGCCGCACAGAGGGCTGCTGAACGGGAAGCCGAGCGGGAACAGAAGCGTTATGAAAGAGAAAATAATCCCCTAAAGAATTTTAGAATTGGCTTTGGTATGGAAGGGGGGCCCATCTTCCGGGCGGATTCAGGTACTTTTGGTTTTGGCCTGGATGTTGGCATAAAAAATTTCTTTATGGAAATCGGCCTCTTGCATTATTTTTCCATTAACTACGATGCGGCGGAAAGGGATGTTTTTCAGGCGGTTAACATGGGTTTGGGCGCAACTTATATCGGGCGCCTCTTTCTTTTTGATGTGGGCGGCGGGATTACCTTTTTTGAAGAACCCATGAAAGAATACGTTATTTATCCCTACCTTAAAGCAAAGCTGGATTGGCATTTGGGTTCTGTCTTTTACCTTCGCCTGGGTTACCGCCTGGACTTTTATGCCGAAGACGATTATTACACATTCTTTGGAGGCGAAAAAAAAGACGCCGTTATTGGAAGAATCCCGGCCCACAGTGCCATTTTTGGCCTGGCGATATATTTGTAGCCGGGATTTTTCGCGCACGGCTCCTAAGGACCCGTGCAGAAATAACATGACCTTTTGGTCGTGTTGTTTCGTTATTGCATAAGCAATAAGAATAAAATGCAGGGCATTTTATTCTTGCACGGCTCCTAAGCGCCCCGGGCTTCCAGGGCATCCGCGGTTTCGGCGGCTTTTTTGATAAGCCGTTCCATCATGGGGGGCAGGGTTTTTATGATTCGTGAGATGCCGGCCTTGCCTGCCCTTGCTTCCCAGGCAGCGTTTACTTCTTCCCAGGTTTCAAAGATACGGGGGAGAAAGCCAAGCATAAGAGAAAAACTTAGGGCTATCCTTAGTTTTTCGAGATGAAGAAACGATTCAAGACGGGACAGCGCTTTTTTTATTTCTCCCATTGTGGTAGTAGAAAAAAGAAGCGCCCCGGCGGAAAACGAAAGGGCAATGCGCAGGCAGAAAATAATGCCTTCTTTGGCGCCTTCGGTATTTATTCCCAAAGGAAAAAAATTAACAGCCTGAAATGCAAATACAAAAAGCGTAAAAACGATAAGGGGCCGGGAACCGTGCAAAAGTTCCCAGGGTTTAATTGAAGCGGCCAGGGAAAGAAATGCGAGGACGGCCGCGATTACCGGCAGTACCCAAATTAAAGGAAAAAACGCTCCAAGGGAAAGGGCAAAAAGGAAAGCCAGTTTAAGGCCCCCGCCAAGGCGGTGAATGGGACTGTTGTTTTTGCGATAGGCCCAGGGAAGGTAATAGCCGCCTTTTATAGCCATGAACAGTCCCCGGCGCTGCGGTAAGTTTTTCTTGGGTCCCGGACCCCCCACGCGGGATCGAGGGCGTCAAGGATTTTCTCGGCTTCGCCATCGGCCCTTATTTTTCCTTCGGACAAAATAACAAGCCTGTCGGCAAAAGCCAGGACTTTTTCAAGCTCATGGGTTAATACTATTACCGTCTTTCCCGCCGTTTTTAGATCTTTAATTATCTTTAGAACCTGCACCACCCCGGGCCAGTCGAGATTTGCAAACGGCTCATCCATAATCACCGCTTCGGCCCCCATAGCAAGCACGCCCGCAACCGCAAGACGCCGTTTTTCGCCCCCCGAAAGCCGCCTGGGGGGAAAATCTTTTTTTCCTTCGAGTTCCAAAGAACGAAGCGCCTCGTCAAGGCGGCGTTTTATTTCTTCCCGGGGCAGTTTTAAATTTTCAGGACCAAAGCAAATATCCTCTTCTACTGTTTCACCGACTATCTGGGCGTCTGCGTCCTGAAATACTATACCCAAAGATGTTCGCAGCCGGGGGATACATTGGGCAAGGGGAAGGCCTTTAAAAAAAATTTCCCCGCCTGAAGGTTCAAGAAGCCCGGCAAGCATTTTCATTAAAACGGTTTTACCCGAGCCGTTTGCCCCTGCTATAACCAGACACTGGCCTTCAAAAATTTCCAGATCCAAACCCGCAAAAGCTTCAAAACCGGGAAACTTTTTACATAAAGACTCAACGCGGAAAAGAACCTTTTTTTGGAAATCCATCAGGTATCCAAATGATCCGCCGCGGCCCCTCTTAGGCGGGGTATGATACAAATTGCCGCAGCCGCTTTGATACAGTCTCCTATAATAAAGGGGACAAAACCCACGCCGATTGCCTTTGCAAAGTCGTAACCCGCCTTAAGCTTTAGCCAGTAAACGCCGGGCACATACACAATAAGAAGCCCCGCAATAATTGCTATAATCATTCTGGGGTACGAATCCTTTTTGCGATCCTTCCTGGGCCGCCCGGCAATAAGACCCGCGGCAACCGCCATAATGAAGTATCCGGCAAGGTAACCCCCCGTGGGACCCAAAAGCCGGGCTATGCCGCCTGTGCCCCCGGCGAATACCGGTAGGTTAAGGATGCCCGCAAGCAGGAACAGCGCCACTGCCGCCCCACCCAAAAACGGCCCCAGAATCAGCCCCGCCAAAAGCGCTATAAGGTTTTGCAGCACTATGGGTACCGGCCCTATGGGGATGGAAATAAACGCCCCCGCGGAAATAAGCGCGGCAAACAGGGCGGCAAGAGAAATGCGCAGGATGATTTTTTTTCCTGTCGGCGGTACTACAGATCTTTTATTGATGTATCCCATATTGCCAGCTAAAATAACAAGAAACGCCTAAATCGTCAAGCACGGAGTTCGCCAAAGCGCTGAAAAGATCATGCCTTTTTTCCGTCTGTGTTCCCCTCTTGGTCTTTCGCCGCCTGTAAAAACTTCGGGATACTTTCAATTATGGAGCGGTCATTATTTTTGAAATCGCGCTTTTGTTCATTGGCGTTGTCCGCTTTACGCGCCAATTCCCTATATGCCTCCGTAACCTCATCCAACTCATCCCATGTAACAAGACAAACCTGAAGCCGGTCTTTTGAGTCTCTGCGGCAAAAATCGAGATGAACTCTGGTATTTTTTTCGCCATCATATTTTTCAAAGCGCCGCCGCATTTCTTCTATACTTATAGGACGGAATCCCATGGCCGCGTGAAAAGCATTCCACCGGAGGTGTTCGGTCTTTGCGAGGGTTTCCGCAAGATCGGGATCGTCAGTAAGCGTTTGCCGCTTTTCCGCGGCTTCCCCGTTTAATCCGGCCAGTCTGAGCATGGCGGGAATGAAATCCGCTGACGCGCGGTTGCTTTCCTGCGAAATCCAGTCAAGTTCCTGCCACGGAAGATCGCCGCCGTAAACTTCATGTACAACCTTGGCCATACGATCGGTTTCTTCACGGATTATTACCGATTCTTTATAAATGGCCTCCCGGCAGCCAAAAGAAAACGTTTTTTCATTCTGCCTTATATCATGGAGGCCGCTGTCTTCTTCATAAACGGCAATAACAATAAATGGAAGGGCAGTACCCTTGCGTTCATAGTACAGCCGTATATCCAACTCCGCCTGCCTGCTCATTTCTTTATCTCTTAACGCCGCGACAATATAATCTATATTACCGGCTTCTTTTAACAAGTCAAAAAAGGCTTTGTCCCGGACATCAAAGTTTTTGAAATCTATTTTGCAGCAAATATCCAAAGATGGATACCGGTGCAGAAAACGCTCGCGTAAATGCTCTATTTCTTTGTCAACAACTATTGCGCGCATCGTGCTCCCAACAAACTGCCCATTCATAATCAGACGTAAAAGCGTATATTGGCCCACCGTTCCAAAACCAAGTATCATCACGGTAAAATCACGCGCCGCTATTCCTGTTTTGTTAAAATTAAGTCCCGGACATTCAAAAGGCGGGCGGGCCTCTATCATCTGCTTGGTTAGTAAATCAACTTCGTTGATAATATGAATAGTATACGGATACTTTCGATGCTCCCCCTCTTTTGTCTGCGTAACCGCCTCGATTCTCTCCCGGACCCATTCGGATGATGTTAATACAAAAATATTCAGGTTTTTAGAATCGACAGACCTTTTTTTTGCAAACTCTGCCGTAAGCTGAATATCGTCCGGCGCTGACGCGTCTTTTTGTGTAAAAACCACATAATACTTTCTCCCGCGCTGATTCCATTTCCCCGGGTTTATTAAGCCAAGATAATGTGAAAGATCATGATTTCTATCAAGAACCTGCACAATACCGCCAAAATGAACGGCCTTTTCCCGTATCTTTTTTTCGTCGTCTTCTTCTTCAATTAAAAAAACCACAAGACGTTTCTTTTTTGGGGGCTGCCGGGGATTGTCTTGTGTAGCTATGTTTTCTCCTAACATAAGAGCGTATGTGTCGCTCCCTTTAATGAGATACATTTCGCGGTGTAATCCCAGATGCAAACGGACCCAGTCAATCAACTTCCAGCCAAACAGGGAAAGCAAAGCGGCCTGCAAAATAACAAGAGCAGAAACGCTGGATAACCAGAAAGCAATTTGCGGTAATAGATAATCCTCCATCCATTGCGCGCCCTGTTCGTTAACCAATTCTCCATAATCATTTTCCAGGATAAACATACGGGCGGTGCGTATTATTCCACGTAATGCCACATGCAGCGCGCCGGCCGGACTTGTAGCGGATGACAAATAGCCGTATGAATAAAAGAAAAGCCCTCCGCCAACAGCAAGAACAAATAACAGGGTGTAAGTCCACTGCTTTACCCGCCTGCTTCGTGCCATCAATATACCGGTTAGGATGACAATGAAAATAACAAGCAACAAAACAAGAAAAAAAGACATGTTGTTCACCTCCAAGAAAAATTAGCCCAGCCGGGTTGTTAATCAATACCCTGTTTATTCAATAGGCCGCCGGGCGCTGTCTTTTGAAATATGTACAGGTCATTCTATGGTTTCTCCATTTGGATACGGGATAATAATTTCGCCGGCTTGTTCTAAGCGGCGAATAATATTTAAAATTGTTTCCTGTGCTTTTTTAATATCAATTTTTTTCATTGGCCCTATAAATTCTATGTCTTCTTTAAATATTTGGACCGCCCTTTTTGACATATTATTAAATATCTTATCTTGAATTGTTTTGCTTTCACCTTTCAATGCTTTGGCTAGTACCTGGGAATCAGATTTTACTAATATTTTTTGAATTGCCCTGTCATCCAATTGTAATATAACATCGAGTTTTAGCGGAATAAATGCATCCAATGCATATTGAGTGGTTTCTGTAATAATTTCAGCAGAAATCCATGTTTCGCCCGGAAATTCAAGGTTGTTTATAGTATCACAATATGTTTTCGCGTTTGATTCACTGTTATAATTATAATAGTCAGACTCTGGTTTA
>JAIRLQ010000320.1 GCA_031259345.1 Treponema sp. | reverse complement strand
GCGGCGTAAACGGCTTCCACCCCCAGGCGTTCCGGGGAAGACAAAGCCCAGGCGATGGCGAACTGGTCGTCCACCTCGTTATAGGCGTCCGTGTCGATGACCACCCGCAGTTTCCCCAGGGGGTAACGGAGCCTTTCGGCGATTGATTCATGGCTTGGCACCTTAAAGGTCATAAAAACCCTCCCTTTATCCTTTTACCGCCCCCAGGGAAATACCCTTGGCGTAATATTTTTGCAAAAAAGGAAACAAAATAATAATAGGTAAAATGGCGACAAAGGCAATGGCCATTTGTACCCCTGTGGAGGGAACCTTGGCAAGTTCCGCCCCAAGGGTAGCGGACAGATTACTGTTGGAGCTTAAAAATTGAAGGTCCGTTACCATCCGGTTTAACAGATTTTGAATGGTAAAAAGCTCGGTCCGCCGGTTTATATAGTACAGGCCGTTGGTCCAGTCGTTCCAATAGGCGATCCCGGTAAACGTGCCAATGGTAATTAGAATCGGCTTCCCCATGGGAAGCACCACGGCGGTAAATACCCGCAGTTGATTAGCCCCGTCAATTTGAGCGGCCTCATACAAGGTATCGGGGATGCTGCTTTGAAAATAGGTACGGATCAACAGGATATTTATGGCGCTTACCAGCATATTCGGCAGGATCAAACCAAAAACCGTATCTTTTACCCCTAGATAGGTGGACCATAAAATGTAGCTGGGAACAATGCCGCCGTTAAAAAGCATGGTAAAGAAAACAAAAAAAGTAATAGTTTTTCTGAAAGGGAGGTTTTTCAGGGACAGGGGATAGGCGAAAAGCGCGGAAAGGGCTATGCTGGCCGTAGTACCGGCGGCGGTGACCAGCACGGTCATGCCGTAGGCCCGGATAATTTTGCTGGAAGCCGTAAAAATATACCGGTAGGCCCGCAGGCTGAACTGTTTTGGGAAAAAAGAATACCCGTAGGTCAATAAAGCGCTTTCCTCGGTTATGGAAGATAAAAATAAAAGCAGGAAGGGAAGGAGAACGCTCAATGTTACCAGGCTCATTACCGTGTGGGCGATAAAATGGAACCCCCTGTGCCGCCGTATCACCGGTTCCTCCTAAAATAAAGCATTTTCCCTGCTTGCCTTTCTCGCTATCCCGTTCACCAGTAAAACAAGGGTTAAACCCACCAGGGACTGGTAAAAACCCGCCGCGGAGGACATTCCCAAATTCCCTAAATTCATCAGGCCCCGGTACACATAGGTATCAATCACATTGGTGGTGGAAAATAACATTCCGGAATTGCGGGGCACCTGATAAAAAAGGCCAAAGTCGGAATAGAAGATTTTACTTACCCCTAAAAGCGTTAAAGTAATAACCGCGGGAAGAATGCATGGCAGGGTAATGTGGCGGATCTGCTGTAACTTACCCGCGCCGTCAAGGTCGGCGGCCTCATAAAAGGCGGGATCAATGCCGGAGATGGCGGCGATATAGATAAGGCAGCTATACCCGACGGTTTTCCAGGTGTTTACAAAAGTAAGAATGGCGGGCCAATATTTTGCCTCGTTGTACCAAAAAACCGGTTCCTTCCCCAGGAATGGCAGCAAAGTTTTATTGACGATGCCGCTTTTCATGCTGAAGAAGGCAAACACGATATACCCCATGATAACCATGGACATAAGGAACGGCAGAAGAACCGCGCTTTGATATATTTTTTTCATTGTTTTGCCGGACACATCGCAGATGAACAGGGCAAACAAAATTCCTAAAACCATGTTCAGGACGATAAAAGCCGCGTTATACAAAAGGGTATTCCTGGTAATAATAAAGGCATCCCTGGTGGAAAAAAGAAACTCGAAGTTTTTTAGCCCCACCCAATCGCTGGCTAATATTCCCCGGGAAAAATCAAGGCGCTTAAAGGCAATAACAAGGCCCAGCATGGGAATATAGTTGTTGATGATAATATAGGCCGCCCCCGGCAGCATCATTAAAAACAGGGGCAGCCATTTTTTAATTTTTGCGGGGCCCTTCCCGGTTCGCGATCCCCCGGCCCGTTTCGTAATGCCCATATACTCCGCCTCCCCGGATAAGCCCTGAGCCGGGGATTTTTTACGTTCCGCGTCCCGGTTTAGCGGGATGCCCACCAGGCATCCAACTGCGCTTGTTTCGTATCGATTACCTTCTGCAAACCTGCGGCGTACAGCTTATCGTTAAATTCCTTCAAGGTCTTTTCCGTGTCGGAGACTGAGCCGGTTTCCAGGGCTGTGACATATTCGGCCTGGACCCCGGCAAGGGCGGCTAATTCATTTGCCACGGAACTGGGATCGTACAAAAACCCGAAGGCTTTTGATTTAAGCGCCGAATCATTAAAGGCCTTGTACTGCTCCCATATATCCGCGGGGAGCCCGTTCCAAATGTGGGCGATATATTGGTTGGGGAAATGCCAGCCCAGATTGCGGCCGTATTTCGCGTTAGCCGCGTTAATGCCGGCGGGATAATCGATCACCTTTTTGCTATCGTCAACAAATACATAATGTTCGCCCTCAATGCCCCAGTTAAGGAGGTTCATGAATTCAGGGCTGGAATAGGCGAAATTCAGGAATTGCATCGCCTTGACCTTATCCTTGGAATTTTGCGCGATGCCCCAGTTAAAGAAGTTCACGTTATTGGAATTGAGATTGTTTAATGTTTTCCCGTCATCGGTACCGATATAGGCGTATACCATTTCCCTTCCGCATTGGGCGTTTGCCTGAATCAGAAATCCCGGCTTTATGGGCTGGAAATAGGCAAACAGTGAACCGGCCATCACCAAGTTGGTCTCCACATCCGTCGAGGTGGCGGCATCCAGCTTAATATAACCGGCCTTATACCATTCCCGCACCCGGTTCACCTTGGTTTTGTAATCGCCGGTTTCATACCAGTTTACCACTGTGGTACTCTGTCCATTATCCATTAGAACCCCAAAGCGATCCGTCAGAATATCATAATTCTCCCAGCGATCCACGGCGTTTTTCGCGGCAAGGCAGTCTATATCGGGGTAATTCGCCTTTACCTTGGCAAAGATGGGGGTAAGATCGTCCAAGGTATGAATGGCGTTTACGTCAATCCCCAGGGCATCCACAATATCCTTACGCATCACGATACCGGAAAGGGATGCGCTTTCTTTCTGCGAGGGGACTCCGAAAATAAAGCCGTTAACCGATCCGCTGGTGGCTATATCTTCCCCAACCAGCCGGAGTATATCCTTGCCGTACTCATAAATGTAATCCCCTAGGTTCGCGATCTGATTGGCATTAATATATCCGGGGGCCAGCGGTGCATATACCGGCAGAATATCCAGATCATCACCGCCGGAGAGCATAAGGTTTAAGGTGCTGACAAAATCACCAAAACTAAGGGGCGCCGCCTCGAAGGTCATGTTGAGTTCCCGCAGGGTAAGCTCGTTGATGGCCGCGAAAACCTTGGCGTCATCATCCATGGGGGCACCCAGAAACGCCATGGTGATATGGTAGGGCGCTTCTGCCGGGGCGGCGTTTTGTTTCGCCCCGGACCCTCCGCAGCCCGCTAAAAGAAGAACCGGTACAAGCCCGGCCAATAACGGGGCGGCCAGAATCCGGAAAGCCCTTTGTTTAGATTTGTTCAAATACATATTATTCCTCCAAAAGTATAAACCCCATTGTACATGGGGCAATTTCCTATAACGTCGGCCTTGGGGGCCGTACCAACAGGGTAAATTGTTCATTCGTACCGGATACAAGAACGCCATTTACATCATAGGCTCCAGCCCCAGGGTGGCTTTTTGACCCTCCGCAAGAAGAGTTTTTTAGAAAATTTTACTAAAATATTGACCTGTCATAGTGATAAATTATTATGACAATTTTAGTTCATTGTCAAGTGAATTTTTGAATATTTTTAAAATTTCTGAAAAAAAACCGGAATTTATGGGGCAAGTCCTAAAATTTACTAAAATTTCATGTTGTTTTATTGACAAACTTCCAGTAGCCGGTATACTATCAGGCATGGCCGCCCGGATCATCGACATCGCCAAGGCGGCGGAGGTCTCCCCTTCCGCCGTTTCCCTGGTCTTGAACAACAAGCCGGGGGTCTCCGGAGAGGTCCGGCAGCGGATCATGGACATCGCCAGGGGTATGGGATACCGCCTGGTTTCCCGGCAGGAGGGGAGGGGGGCCGTTATCAAGCTCCTGAAGATCGCCAAGCACGGGCATATCGTCAACGAGCGGCACAATGCCTTCATTACCGAATACCTTGAGGGCATCGAGCGGGGGGCCAAGCGGCATAACTACAAGCTGGAGGTCTCTTTCTTCAACCGTACCCCGGTGGAGGAGATCGTTAAGGCGGAGCTGGGCGGCGGGGACGGCAAGAGGGCCGACGGCCTTATTGTCCTGGGGACGGAGCTTTCCGCCCATGAGATGGGCTTTTTTACCGCC